>NZ_JBHTTQ010000003.1:0-185380 GCF_042794475.1 Streptomyces sp. NPDC056527 | reverse complement strand
GACCCGACTCGGGTCCCGGCCCCGGGTTCTACGCCTGAACGCCTCTACTCCTCGCCCGCCAGCTTCAGCGTCCGCAGCTTCTGGCCCGCGTACCAGGTCGCGAGGACCGTCACGCCGATCAGCAGCGCCACCGCCGTCGTCAGGCCGACGTCCGAGGTGACGAGGCCCTCGCCGCTCACCTTCTGCGCGACCGCGAGCGCCCACTGCTGCACGCTGAGGGTCTTCGCCCCGGAGATCAGCGAGCCGAACAGGGCCTCCCAGACCAGCGCGTAGACCAGCCCGATGACCACCGCGTGGCGGCTGACCGTACCGAGCAGCAGGAAGAGCGCGCTGTACGCGATGGAGGCGACCAGCGCCGCGACGGTGTACGCCACCGCCACCTGCTGGCCGTTGCCGTTGAGGATCATGCCCGCGATGAAGGTCGGCACCGCGGAGAAGACCATCGTCACCGCGATCGCGACGATCAGCTTGGTGAAGATGATCGAGGGCCGCTTCACCGGCTTGGAGAGCAGATAGACGATCGAACCGTCGTCGATCTCCGGGCCGATCGCTCCCGTTCCCGCGATGACACCGATCAGCGGCACCATCGTGGCGAGCGCGAATCCGCCGAGGACATCGGCGGCGACCTGGTCGTCCGCGCCGTTGAACGCCCGTACCGCGGCGGCGATCACGAGCAGGAGTGCGGGCAGCGCGAAGAGGATCAGCGCCCGCCGGCGGCCGAGCAGGGCCCGGTAGGTGAGCCGGGCGACTGTGGGGTTGTACATCGGTCAGGCTCCTTTCAGGCCGCTACGAGGTACGAGAAGACCGATTCGAGGGACTCGTCCGAGGGCGAGACCGTCAGCAGCCGGATCCCCTGGTCCCGGGCGACCCGGGGCAGCAGCTCCGTGAAGCGGCCGAAGTCCACCGCCTGGATGCGCAGGGCGCCTTCGGCGAGATCGACCTCGATGCCCGCCGTGGACGGGTCGGCGATCAGCGCGGCCGCGAGCGCCCGGTCGTCGCTTGACCGTACGAGATAGCGGTGCGGCCGGTCCGTCATCAGCCGGCGGATCTTGCGGAAGTCGCCGGAGGCGGCGTGGCGTCCGGCCACGATCACCTCGATGTGCGAGGCGAGTTGCTCGACCTCCTCCAGGATGTGCGAGGAGAAGAGCACCGTGCGGCCCGCCGAGCCCATCCGGCGCAGCAGGTCCATCAGCTGCATCCGCTGGCGCGGGTCCATGCCGTTGAACGGTTCGTCGAGCAGGAGCACGGACGGGTCGTGGACGAGGGCGGACGCCATCTTCACGCGCTGCCGCATGCCCTTGCTGTACGTGGAGATCTTGCGGTCCTGGGCGTACTCCATCTCGACGGTGGCGAGCGCCTGCTGCGCCTCCTTGGCGCCGAGACCGTGCAACTCCGCGTTGGCGACGACGAACTCGCGTCCGGTGAGGAAGTCGTACATCGCCTCCCGCTCGGGCACGACGCCGATCTGCCGGTAGACCGACTCGTTGCGCCAGATCGCCTCGCCGTCCAGGGTGACGGCGCCCGTGGAGGGCTCCAGGAAGCCGCCCATCATGTTGATGAGCGTGGACTTCCCGGCGCCGTTGGGGCCGAGGAGGCCCGTGACGCCGGGGCCGATGGTCATGGTGACGTCGTTGACGGCCACGACGTTGCCGAACCAGCGCGAGGCGTGGTCGATGGAAAGAGTGCTCATGGGCGCAGCCCATTCTTGGGAAGGGTGGTGGTGGGCGACAGGAGCGCGATCACAGCCCGACCTTTCGGTAGCGGCGCATCAGGACTCCGTACGAGCCGGCGATGAGCGCGAGGACGACCAGCAGGTACACGACGCCGACTCCGGCGCCCGGGCCCACGCCTTCCCCTCCGGGGAAGGAGGTGTCGGCGCCGAGGAAGGCGCTCTGCACCCCGCCGATGAGCGTGACCGGCGAGAACAGGCCGATCCACTTGATGGCGTCGAGGTTGTCCGTGCCGTAGGCGATGCCCTGGAGCGTGGAGACCGCGCCGTAGGAGATCACCATGACGGCGATGACGGCGGCCACGCCGAAGCCGCGGCGGGGGGTGAGCGCGGCCATGACCAGGCCGATGCCGCCGAAGAGGAGCGAGAGCAGTGCCACGGAGAGCAGTCCCTGGCCGAAGCCCTTGGCCTGGTCGGCGAAGTCCAGCTTCGCGAGCAGCGCCCCGACGAAGAGGATCACCAGCGGCGCCGCGGTGAGGATGAAGAGCGCCGAGGCCATCGCGCCGAACTTGGCGAGGACGTAGTCCACCCGTTCGATCGGGCGCGAGAAGTACAGGGGCACCGTGCGGAACCTCAGGTCGCGGGAGACGGACTGAGGTGCCTGGGCCGCCAGGTAGATGGAGATCACGAGCTGGAGGTAGATCGCGTAGGCGGTGTAGTCGAGCGGCAGCTTGGACGCCTTGGTGACGACGGCCACCGCGACGATGATCAGCGCCGGCACGCACATCACGGCGAAGAGGATCATCGGCAGCACCTTGGACTTGGCGCTGCGGCCGAGTCCGTACGCTCCGCGCAGCGACTGCGAGAACAGCGCGCGGCGCGCGTACGCGCGTCCGAGGCGCGGCCCGTCGTAGTTGCGGTAGCCGATGTTGTGGATCTGTGTGGTCTCGGGAGCCTGGGAGCTCATCGCGCCGGCACCTCCTCCTGCTGCTGGGCGCCGGGGCGGAAGACCTCGGCGATGTGGTGCCGCCGCTGCTCCATCCGTACGAGTCCGAGGCCGAGGTCGGCGACGGTGTCGCGGACGAGGTCGTACGTGTCCTCGCCCTCGGCCTCCACCAGGAGGATGTGGCCGGCGCCGGGCAGCCCGTCCTCGACACCCTCGTGGAGGGTGACACCCGCGGCGGCGAGCGCGGCGCGCACGGCCTGGGAACCGTCGGGGTGGGTGTCGGAGTCGGTGACCTCGACCGCGAGGGTCGTGGTGATCTGCGTGAAGTCGCTGGTGGAGCTGGAGCGCAGCAGGCGGCCGCCGTCGATGACGACGACGTGGTCGCAGGTGCGCTCGAGCTCGCCGAGGAGGTGGGAGGTGACGAGCACCGAGATGCCGAAGTCCGTCCAGACCCTCCGGATCAGGCCGAGCATCTCGTCGCGGCCCACCGGGTCGAGGCCGTTGGTGGGCTCGTCGAGGAGAACCAGCTGCGGGTCGTGGACCAGCGCCTGGGCCAGCTTCACCCGCTGCTTCATACCGGTCGAGTAGCCGCCGATGGGGCGGTACCGCTCCTCGTACAGGCCGACATGGCGCAGGGTGTCGGCCGTCCGCTCACGGGCGGCGGTGGCGGGCAGGCCCGACATCCGCGCCATGTGGACGACGAGCTCGGTCGCCGAGACGTCCGGTGGGAGGCAGTCGTGCTCGGGCATGTACCCCACGCGCTCACGGATCTGGGCGCCGGAGGTGGCGACGTCCAGGCCGAGCACTTCGGCGCGGCCTTCCGTTGCGGGGGACAGTCCGAGCAGGATTTTGATCATCGTGGACTTGCCGGCTCCGTTGGCACCCACCAGTCCGGTCACACCGGGCCCGATGTCCAGGGAGAGCCGGTCGAGAGCGGTCACCCGGGGGAACCGCTTGCTGAGGCTTTCGGTGGCGATCACAGTCACGCCATAGACGGTAGTGGCGTACACCACAGCCGTCGTCAGCCCAACGGCTCGTTCCTTGTCCGACTCCAGGTGTACGGACCCGTAGGGGAGTCGAGACCAAAGTCGCTCGCCGCCCGCCGGCGCCGGGTTTTCCACAGGCGTCCTGCACACCCCTTGACGCAGCCTCCGAGCATTGTCACATTCATCAGTGTCAAGTTACGACCGCGTAGCGCACGCATACGCTCACGGACGGGCAGGTGGCATGACCTCAGCAGTGACAAGCGAACTGACCGCGGAGCTGCGGGGGTTCAGGGAAGTGCAGCGCCTCTCCTACGAGTGCGCGGAAGCCGTCGCGGCCCAGCTCAAGCCGGGGGTGACCGAGCGCGAGGCCGCGAAGATGCAGCGGGACTGGCTGTACGAGCGGGGTGTGCGTGACTGGTTCCACCGGCCCTTCGCCTGGTTCGGCGACCGCACGGCGTTCGTCGACTTCAAGATCCCGCTCCAGTTCTTCCCCACGAACCGGCGTCTTGAGGCCGGGATGCCGTTCATCCTCGACATGGCCCCGGTGTACAAGGGCTACACCTCGGACATCGGGTACTCCGGCTGCCTCGGCCTCAACCCGCTCCACGACAAGCTGCTCGCCGACCTGAAGGCTCACCGCGAGCTGATCCTGAGCGAGGTGCGCGAGCGCCGCTCCCTGCGCGAGATCTACGAGAACGTGGACCGGCTCATGGTCCGCCAGGGGTACGCCAACCGGCACCGCGCGTATCCCTTCGGCGTGATCGCGCACAAGATCGACCGGGTGAGGGAGCGCCGCTGGTCCCCCACGCTCTTCGGCTTCGGCACCCAGTCGCTGAAGGGGCTCGCGAGCGACGCGATCCACGGCCACCGCGACGGCTGGTCGCCGCTCTGGTCGCCGTACAAGTTCTCCGACCATCCGCCCCGGCCGGGGCTGTGGGCGGTCGAGCCGCACCTCGGCTTCCGGGGTACGGGCGCGAAGTTCGAGGAGATCCTGGTCGTCACCGACTCCAAGGACCCCGAGCAGAGCGCGTTCTGGCTGGACGACGATCTGCCGCACGTGCGGCGCTGGAACGAGAGGGACGTGTGATGGCCGTGCTGCAGGGGGCGCGTGAGCGTTGGGTCCGTACGGGCGGGATCGAGCTGTGCGTCGCCGAACTGGGCGACGAGAGCCGGCCGACCGTGCTGCTCGTGCACGGCTATCCGGACTCCAAGGAGGTCTGGTCGGAGGTCGCGCACCGGCTCTCCGAGCGGTTCCACGTGGTGCTGTACGACATCCGCGGCCACGGCCGGTCCACCGCGCCCGCCCCGCTGCGCGGCGGGTTCACCCTGGAGAAGCTGACGGACGACTTCCTGGCGGTCGCCGACGCGGTCAGCCCGGACCGGCCCGTCCACCTGGTGGGGCACGACTGGGGCTCGGTGCAGTCCTGGGAGTTCGTGACCGTCCCGCGCACCGAGGGCCGGATCGCCTCCTTCACCTCGATGTCGGGCCCGTCCCTGGACCACTTCGGACACTGGATCAAGCAGCGGATGACCCGGCCCACCCCGCGCAGGGTGGGCCAGCTCCTCGGCCAGGGCGCCAAGTCCTGGTACGTGTACATGCTCCACACCCCCGTCCTGCCCGAGCTCGCCTGGCGCGGACCGCTCGGCAAGCGGTGGCCGAAGCTGCTCGAACGGATCGAGAAGGTCCCGGCGGGCGACTATCCGACACCCTCACTGCCCCATGACGCGGCGCACGGAGCCTGGCTCTACCGGGACAACGTCCGTTCGCGGCTGAGCCGTCCGCGCGCCGACGCCTACGCGCATGCGCCGGTCCAGCTGATCACTCCGACCGGCGACGCCTTCCTGTCGGAGCGGCTCTACGACGACCTCGCCACCTGGGTGCCGGATCTGACCCGGCGCTCCCTGCCGGGCAAGCACTGGATCCCGCGCACCCGGCCCGACCAGCTGGCGTCGTGGATCGGCGAGTTCGTCCGGGCGAACGAGGATCCGTCCACCAAGGCCCCGCGGACCGCCGCGGAGAGCCCGGCGGACCCGGTCCACGCCGAGCGGTTCGGCGGCCGGCTGGTCCTGGTGACCGGCGCCGCCAGCGGTATCGGCCGGGCCACCGCCTTCGCCTTCGCCGAGGCGGGCGCACGGGTCGTCGCCGTCGACCGGGACGGGGAGGGCGCGGCGCGCACGGCGGAGATGTCACGGCTGATCGGAGCACCCGAAGCCTGGGGCGAGACCGTCGACGTCAGCGACGAGCAGGCCATGGAGAAGCTCGCCGCGAAGGTGGCGAGCGAGTACGGAATCGTCGACGTCCTGGTCAACAACGCCGGCATCGGCCTCTCCGGCTCGTTCTTCGAGACGACGACGGAGGAGTGGAAGAAGGTCCTCGACGTCAATCTCTGGGGCGTCATCCACGGCTGCCGGATCTTCGGCGGGCAGATGGCCGAGCGCGGCCAGGGCGGGCACATCGTCAACACCGCCTCCGCCGCGGCCTTCCAGCCCTCCCGCGCCCTGCCCGCGTACAGCACCTCCAAGGCGGCGGTGCTGATGCTGAGCGAGTGCCTGCGCGCCGAACTGGCCGGCCAGGGCATCGGGGTCTCGGCGATCTGCCCCGGCATCGTGAACACCAACATCACCGCGACGGCCCGGTTCGCAGGAGCCGGCGAGGAGGAGCAGAAGCGCCGCCAGAAGGAGGCTTCCCGCCTCTACGGCCTGCGCAACTATCCGCCGGAGAAGGTCGCGGACGCGATCCTGCGGGCGGTGGTGCGCAACCAGGCCGTCGTTCCCGTCACCCCGGAGGCACGCGGCGCCCATTTCATGGCCCGGTTCGCCCCCCGGGCGCTGCGGGCGATAGCCCGGCTGGAGCCGCCGGCCTGAGCCGGCGGTCGTACCATCCCTCGTAGCCGGAGCAAGCGGGTGGGAGCGGGTTTGTCGGAGCAGTCAGCACAGGCGGGGCAGCCCGGGCCGTCGGGTCGGACCGGGCCGTCGGGTCGGACCGGGCCGTCGGGTCGGACCGGGCCGTCGGGTCGGACCGGGCCGTCGGGTCGGACCGGACTGCCGTCCGGGGCCGGCCGGCCGGCCCCGGCGGAGTACCGGATCGAGGATCTGGCCCACCACAGCGGTGCCACGGTCCGGACGATCCGCGCCTACCAGGACCGCGGCCTGCTGCCCCGGCCGGAGCGCCGGGGCAGGTCCAATGTGTACGGGGACACGCATCTGGCCCGGCTGCGGCAGATCGCCGATCTCCTGGACCGTGGCTACACCCTGGCCTCCATCAAGGAGCTGCTGGAGGCGTGGGACGCCGGCCGAGGGCTGGGCGGCGTGCTGGGTCTGGTCGCCGAGGTCGACGGTCCGTGGACGGACGAGAAGGCCGACCGGATCTCCCGGGAGGACCTCGACGCCACGTTCGGCGGCAAGCCCGACGAGGACGCGATCCGAGAGGCGATCGAGCTCGGGGTCCTGGAGCGGGTCCCGGACCGGGACGACGAATTCCTGGTTCCGAGCCCCCAAGAGCTGGCAGTGGCGGCCGAGTTGTACGAGGCCGGCGTTCCGCTCACGGCAATCTCCGGTCATCTGCGGGAACTTCGCGTCCAGGTCGAGCACATCGCCTCGCGCTTCCTGGAGTTCACCACCGAGCACGTCTTCGCGCGCTATCTGGAGCATCGTCCTCCGACGGACGCCGACGCTGCCGAGGCGGCGACGATGGTCCGCAGGCTCCGGCCGCTCGCCCAGCAGACGGTCGACGCCGAACTCGCGCGTGCGATGCGGCTGTTCGCCACCCGTCATCTGCAGCACCATCTGTCGGCCGACCCTCCTCCGGTTCGGGACGAAGAGCCGCGTCCGGTGGCCCTGCCGGCCGGGACGATTCGGGCCGTTCAGCGGCTCGTTGGCGCGGAGAACGTTTCCGCGTTCATCGCGGCGGCCGCGGAACGCGAGGTACAGACAAGGACATTGGACGCACTCTCCTCAAATCCCGCGAGTGAGGGGTGAATAGCTCAATCACCCTGGAAAGGGAAGGCCGTTGTCCACAGAATCACCAATTCCCTTGTGGATAACTCCACTTGGCTGTGGATCAAACATCCGTGCTGCAATTCAATGGTCCGCCGCGCGGCCCTCCGGCATCCTGGCGCCATGAACAGATCCGGCGAAAGAGCCCACGACCGATCCGGCGACGAACGACGCACCGTGAAGGTGTCGAAGTACCTCTCGAAACACCTGCGCCATCAGCCCGAGCGGATCGGACTGGTCCTCGACGCGAACGGCTGGACCGAGATCGACACCCTCCTGCGAGCGGCTGCCGAGCACGGCTTCCCGATCAGCCGCGCCGAGCTGGACCATGTCGTCGCCGCCAACGACAAGAAGCGCTTCGCGATCGAAGGAACGCGGATCCGGGCCAGCCAGGGCCACACCGTCACCGTGGACCTGGACCTTCCGCCCGCCGAACCGCCCGCGTACCTCTATCACGGTACGGTCGCCTCCCACCTGGACGCCATCCGGGCCGAGGGCCTGCGGCCGATGGCCCGTCACCATGTCCATCTCTCCCCCGACCGCGAGACCGCGACCCGGGTCGGCGCACGTCGTGGCCGTCCGGTGGTGCTCAGCGTGGACGCCGGTGCGATGCACCGGGCGGGGTACGTCTTCCACGTCAGCGCCAACGGGGTCTGGCTGACCGACACCGTCCCGCCGAAGTTCCTCCGCTTCCCCGGCTGACATCTCGGCCTCACGGCCGAGGCACTCGCCGGGGCGCTGGGGGATGATCGTTCCCATGGGACACCCACCTCTGCCCACCACCGAGTCGGCCGTGGCGGCGATCCGTGAGATCGCCCGCGAGTACGGCCTGGAGATGACCGTCACCGACGACATCGGTGCGGACCAGATCTCCCGCCGCACCTCCGCCGGTGTCTTCACCGTCCTCGATCCGGACGGTTCCCTCCCGCACGAGGCCTTCGTCGAACTCGGCGGCTCGCCCGCGGTCACCGTCCAGCTCTTCGCCGAGGACGACGCGAAGATCACCGTCGACGGCGTGGAGTTCGAGGACATCCCCCGTGACTCCGTCCCCGCGTTCCTGCGCTCCGTCCACGGCGGGCTCGCCCATGTGAAGGGCAGGTTCTTCCCGCCGGGCTGGTGGCTGGTCGTCCCGCTCCCCGGCGACGAGACGTACAAGGAGCTCGTCCTGCAGGGCACGCTCAGCCCGTGGATGAGCCGAAAAGCCCACTGAACCCCGCGCCGCCGGCCGGTTCGGTCGCGTTCAGCCCAACTGGGCGACGGCCTCCGTGGCGATCTTCTCGAAGACGGCCTGATCGGCGGCGAAGTCGGAGTCGGGAATCGGCCAGTGGATCACGATCTCGGTGAAGCCGAGGTCCCGGTGGGTGCCCGCGAAGTCCACGAAGGCGTCCACGGACTCCAGCGGACGGCTCCGGTCCGGGGTGAACCCGGTGAGCAGCACCTTGTCCAGCTCGGCCACGTCCCGGCCGATCTCCGCGCATGCCTTGCCGAGCTTCTCGACCTGGCCGCGGATGGCCTCGACCGACTGCTCCGGCGTGCCCGCCTCGTACAGCTTCGGATCCCCGGTCGTCACCCACGCCTGCCCGTGGCGCGCGGCGAGCTTCAGCCCGCGCGGCCCGGTCGCGGCGACGGCGAAGGGCAGCCGCGGGCTCTGCACACAGCCGGGGATGTTCCGGGCCTCCTCGGCCGAGTAGAAGCTGCCCTGCTGCGAGACGGCGCCCTCGGTGAGCAGCCGGTCGAGCAGCGGCAGGAACTCGCCGAACCGGTCCGCCCGCTCCTTGGGCGACCACGCCTCCTGGCCGAGCGCGGTGGCGTCGAAGCCGTTGCCGCCCGCGCCGATGCCGAGCGTGATCCGGCCGCCCGAGATGTCGTCCAGGGAGATCAGTTCCTTGGCGAGCGTCACCGGGTGCCGGAAGTTCGGCGACGTCACCAGGGTGCCCAGACGCAGCCGCTCGGTGGCCGTCGCGGCCGCCGTGAGCGTAGGCAGCGCACCGAACCAGGGCCCGTCACGGAAGGTCCGCCAGGACAGGTGGTCATAGGTGTACGCAGCATGAAAGCCCAGCTCCTCGGCTCGCTGCCAACGGTCACGACCACCCTCGTGCCAGCGGTGGACGGGAAGGATCACGGTGCTCAGGCGCAAGGTCATACCCACGAGCCTACGACCGCCCCGCCACCCCCTCCCACCACACCGGGACGCACATCGCCGGATCGTCGGCGCCGAAACAGCCCTCTCAGATGTGCGCCCCCTCGCACGCCCGTGCACGCGGTGCGGAAGAATGGATCGGTGACCTCACCCCACTCCCCGCGCCCTGCCGCCCCGGCCCCCCGACTGATCGCCACCGACCTCGACGGCACCCTGCTGCGTGACGACAAGTCCCTCTCGGAGCGGACGGTCGCGGCGCTCGCCGCCGCCGAGCGGGCCGGGATCGAGGTCTTCTTCGTCACCGGGCGGCCGGCCCGGTGGATGGATGTCGTCAGCGACCATGTCCACGGGCACGGACTCGCCATCTGCGCCAACGGTGCGGCCGTCGTCGATCTGCATGCGGGCGGCACGTTCCTGAAGGTGCGGTCGCTGGAGCGGAGCGTCGCGCTCGACGTCGTGACCACGCTGCGCGCCGCCGCCCCGGGCACCTCGTTCGCCGTCGAGCTCACCACCGGCATCCACTACGAGCCGCTGTACCCGCCCTTCTTCCTCGACCCGGGCGCGACCGTCGCGATCGCAGAGAAGCTCCTCTTCGAGGAGGAGCCCGGCGCCGCGGCCCCGGTGCTCAAGCTGCTCGCGCAGCACCCGGAGCTCGACCCCGACGCCTTCCTGGCGACCGCCCGCGCGGCCGCCGGCGAGCTGGCCTCGTTCACCCGCTCCAGCCCCACCGCGCTCCTGGAGGTCAGCGGCCTCGGCATCTCCAAGGCGTCCACCCTGGCCCTCTGCTGCGCCGAGCGCGGCATCTCCGCCGACGAGGTCGTCGCCTTCGGCGACATGCCGAACGACATCGAGATGCTCAGCTGGGCCGGCCGCTCGTACGCCATGGGCAACGCCCACCCGGACGTGATCGCCGCCGCCTCCGGCCGTACCGTCGCCAACAACGAGGACGGCGTGGCCGTCGTCATCGAACGGATCCTCGCCGGCACCCTCGACGACCCGCAGGTCTAGAGCGGGGCCTGCCACACCACCGTCGTACCCGCGCCGTCCTCCCCGATCCCCGGACCGCACCAGCTCGACCCGCCCAGCGACTCCGCGCGCCGCGCCAGGTTGCGCAGTCCGCTGCGCCGGCCGCCCTCCGGGATGCCGACGCCGTCGTCCGCGACCGAGAGCCGAACGCCGGCGGCGCCGTCGGGGAGTTCGGCGCCCGCGTCGACGACGACCTCGATCCGGGTGGCCTCCGAGTGCCGGAAGGCGTTGGAGAGCGCCTCGCGCAGGGCGGCGATGAGGTTCTTGCCGGCGAGATCGCCGACCGTCGAATCGATCGCGCCCAGGAACCGGTGCGCGGGCTTGAAGCCCAGCGGCACGGCCGCCATGTTGATCTCCCGCAGCACACGGGTGCGCAGCCCGGACGGCGCCTCTGCGGGCCCCTGCTGCAGCGCGAAGATCGCGGTACGGATCTCCTGGATCGTCACGTCCAGCTCGTCCACGGCCTTGCCGACGCCCTCGCGCACCGCGGGCACGATCGACTTGCGCTGGGCGCTCTCCAGCATCATCCCGGTGGCGAACAGCCGCTGGATGACGAGGTCGTGCAGGTCACGGGCGATCCGGTCACGGTCCTCGTAGACGGCCAGCCGCTCCCGGTCACGCTGCGCGTCGGCCATCATCAGCGCGAGCGCCGCCTGGGAGGCGAACTGCGTGGCCAGCGTTCGCTCCGCCTCGGTGAAGGGCCGGCCACCCCGTATCCGGGGCATGGCGAGCGCGCCCAGCACCTTGCCGCCGCTGTGCAGAGGCAGCAACATGCTCGGTCCGTACTGGGACGCCAGACGGCTGATCATGCGCGGATCCCCTGAGGCGTCGTCCACGAAGACCGCGTCGCCGCCCAGCAGCTGCTCCACCACGGCGCTCTCCGGCGGGATCACCACACCCAGCGAACTGCTCGGCCGGTCGGCGGAGACGGCGACGATCTCCAGGCCGCCGTCCTCGGCGGGCAGCAGCACGATCCCGGCGGCCGCGTCGGCGAGCCTGCGGGCCTGTTCGGCGACCACCGCGAGGGCGTCGTCCGCGTCGCCGCCGGAGAGCAGGGCGGTGGTGACCGCGACCGAGCCGTCGATCCAGCGCTCGCGCTGCCGCGCGGCCTCGTAGAGGCGGGCGTTGCCGATGGCGATCCCGGCCTCGGTGGCGAGGACCCGGACCATGTGGAAGTCGTAGTCGTTGAACTCGCCGCCGCCGTTCTTCTCGGCGAGGTAGAGGTTGCCGAAGATCTCCCCCTGGACCCGGATCGGAACCCCGAGGAAGGTCCGCATCGGAGGGTGCCCCGGCGGGAACCCCGCGGCGCGCGGGTCCTTGGACAGATCCGTCAGCCGAATGCTCGCGGGCTCGCGGATCAGCGCGCCGAGCAGCCCCGCGTGCCCGTCCGGGCGGCGCCCGATCCGGCGGGCGACCTCCCCGTCGACGCCGAAGGTGACGAAGTCCGAGAGCCCCTCGCCCTCCTCGTCGACGACACCGATCGCTGCGTAGCGGGCGTCGGCGAGTTCGGCCGCGGTCTCGCAGATCCGGTCGAGCGTCGAGTGCAGTTCGAGCCCGGTCCCGACCGAGCGCATCGCCTCGAGGAGCTGCGGCACCCGTGCCGTGAGCTCGGTCGACAGACCCTGGAGGCTGCGGGTGGCCTGGGTGGCGGCTTCCAGGGGGTCCGGGACATCAGGCACGGCGGCGGTCATGGCCTTGAGCCTAGTAAGTCCTATTTGGCGAGAAAAGTCGGACGCCCTGCGCTTCTCCCCGCAGTGACCAGGAGATCGGCCTCCCGCTCCTGCTCCAACATGCGACGCAAGGGGCCTTCGGCCCGCGCCAGCTCCGCGTAGGGCCCTCGCTGCACGGTCCGGCCCCCGTCCAGGACCACCACCTCGTCGACGGCGTCGAGGCCGTGCAGCCGGTGGGTGATCAGGACGGTGGTACGGCCCTGGGTGGCCCGCAGCAGGTCGTCGGTGAGCGCGTCCGCCGTGGCCAGGTCGAGGTGCTCGGCCGGCTCGTCGAGGACGAGGACGGGGAAGTCGGCGAGGAGCGCCCGGGCGAGGGCGAGGCGCTGCCGCTGACCGCCGGAGAGCCGCGAGCCGTGCTCGCCGACCTGTGTGTCGAGGCCGTCCGGCAGCCCGTCCACCCAGTCGAGGAGCCTGGCCCGGCCGAGGGCGGCCCGCAGTTCCTCGTCGTCGGCGCCGGTACGCGCCAGCCGCAGGTTCTCCCGGATGGTGCTGTCGAACGTGTGCGCGTCCTGGGCACAGAGACCGACGAAGCGACGGACGTCGTCGCCGTCGAGTTCCGCCGCCGCCACGCCGCCGAGCCGGTACGAGCCCGCGTCGGCGTCCAGGAAACGCAACAGCACCTGGGCGAGAGTGGTCTTGCCCGATCCCGAGGCCCCCACGACGGCGACCCTGCGCCCGGCCTCCAGCGTGAGCGTGAAGTCGCCCAGCGCCTCCCGCTCCTGCCCCGCGTGACGGGCGGAGAGGCCGGCGAGCTCCAGCGGGAACGGAGTCCGCGGGGGTACGGCGGGCCGCGCGGGCTCGAGTACGGGAACGGGGGCGTCGAGCACCTCGTACACCCGCTCGGCGCTGCGCTTCACGCGCTGGCGGTACTGGACGGCCAGCGGGAGGCCGGTGACGGCCTCGAAGGCGGCGAGCGGGGTGAGGACGACGACGGCGAGCGTCACGCCGTCGAGGCGTCCCTCGCGGACGGCCTGGACACCGACGAAAGCGGCGACGGCGACCGTCACTCCGCAGACGAGCGCCGAAAGACCGGCCCCGATGGCGGTGGCGGCGGCCTGTCGGGAGGCGATGGAGGTGAGCGTACGGTCGGCGGCCCTGGCCCGCGAGAGACGGTCCTTCAGCGCCCCGGCCACGGTCAGTTCGGCGCAGCCGCGCAGCAGGTCGAGGACCGTGACGGCCAGGACTCCACGGGCGGGGGCGAGCCGTCGTTCGGCCCGGCGCGCGAGCGCGCCGCTCAGCAGCGGGACGGCCACTCCCGCCGTCAGCAGGCCCACGGCGAGCACGGCTCCGGCCTCGGGCAGCAGCCAGGTGGTGAAGCCCACGGAGCCGGCCCCCACGACGAGCGCGGCGCCGGCGGGCAGCAGCCAGCGCAGCCAGTAGTCCTGGAGGGCGTCGACATCCTGGACGAGCCGGGAGAGCAGGTCACCTCGGCGGGTGCGGCGCAGCCCTGCGGGGGCGATGCGCTCCAGGCGGCGGTAGACCGACACGCGCAGTTCGGCGAGCATCCGCAGCACGGCGTCGTGGGACACGATCCGCTCGGCGTACCGGAACACCGCCCGCCCGATGCCGAACGCCCGTGTGGCCGTGACGGCCACCATCAGATACAGCACGGGCGGCTGCTCGGACGCCCGGGAGATGAGCCACCCGGACACCGCCATGAGCCCGACGGCGGACCCCAGCGCCAGACTCCCGAGCAGCAGGGCGAGCCCCATCCGGCCCTTGAGTTCCCCTGCCATGTCCCGGACGCGCCCGAAGACCGAACGCCCGGTACCGGCCTCGGCGCCCGCCTGCGAAGGCTCCGATTCCGCCGCGTCCTCACCGGGCACGACGGTCGTCGTCTCGGCCGCCGAGGGAGCCGCCGGCACCTCCGGCGTCCCGTCGGCGCCGGCCGGCTCCACCCCGTCCACGGCGGTGGTCCGCCGGAGCTCGACCACACGGTCCGCGACCGCGAGCAGCGCCGGCCGGTGGACCACGAGAAGCACCGTACGGCCGGACGCGAGACGGCGGACGGCGTCGACCACGGCCGCCTCCGTCTCGCCGTCCAGCGCCGCCGTGGGCTCGTCCAGAAGCAGCAACGGCCGGTCGGCGAGGAACGCACGGGCCAGGGCGAGGCGTTGCCGCTGCCCCGCGGAGAGGCCCACCCCGTCCTCACCCAGCAGTGTCTCGGCCCCCTCGGAGAGGCCCGCCACGAACGCATCGGCCCCGGCGTCGCGCAGCGCCTCGCGCACCGCCTCGTCGGAGGCGTCCGGCCGGGCCAGGCGGACGTTCTCGGCGATGCTGCCCGCGAAGAAGTGCGGCCGCTGCGGCACCCAGGCGATCCGCGACCGCCACTCCTCCACGTCCAGGGCGCCGAACTCCACGCCCCCGACCTGAATCGAGCCGCCCTCCTCAGGCGCCGCGAACCCCAGCACCACATCGAGCAGCGTCGACTTGCCCACCCCGCTCGGGCCCACCAGCGCCACCGTCTCGCCCGGCTCCACGACGAGCGAGGCCGCATCCAACGAGGGCTCCGCGCGACCCGCATGACGCACGGTCACGTTCTCCAGCTCGATACGCGGCGACGTCGGCACCGCCGCCGTTCCACGCTCCCTCGCAGGGGTCTCAAGGACCTCGAAGATCTCCTCAGCGGCGGCCAGCCCTTCGGCGGCCGCGTGGTACTGGGCCCCCACCTGCCGGATCGGGAGGTACGCCTCGGGCGCCAGAACCAGAATGACCAGGCCGGTGTACAGATCGAGGTCCCCGTGGACCAGCCGCATGCCGATACCGACCGCGACCAGCGCCACCGACAGCGTCGACAGCAACTCCAGGGCGAAGGACGAAAGGAACGCGATGCGCAGCGTCTTCATCGTCGCCTGCCGGTACTCCGACGTGATGGCGCGGATCGACTCGGCCTGCGCCTTCGCCCGTCCGAACACCTTGAGTGTCGGCAGCCCGGCCACCACGTCCAGGAAGTGGCCCGAGAGCCGGGACAGCAGCTTCCACTGACGGTCCATCCGGGCCTGGGTGTACCAGCCGATCAGGATCATGAAGAGGGGGATGAGCGGCAGGGTCACGACGATGACCGCCGCCGAGACCCAGTCCTCGGTGACGATCCTCGCCAGGACCGCCACGGGCACCACCACCGCGAGCCCCAACTGCGGCAGATAGCGCGAGAAGTAGTCGTCGAGCGCGTCCACCCCTCGCGTCGCGAGGGCGGCCAGCGAGCCGGCCTTCTGCCCACTGAGCCATCCCGGCCCCAGCTCGGCCGCCTGCGCCAGCAGTCGGCCGCGCAGTTCGGACTTGACCGCTGCGCTCGCCCGATGGGCGGCCAGCTCGGTCAGCCAGGAGACCAGCCCCCGCCCCGCCGCGACTCCGGCGAGCAGCAGCAGCGGCGTGGTCAGGTCGGAAACCGACAGGCCCTTCTGGAAGGACCCCACCACCACCTCGGCGATGAGCATCGCCTGGGCGACGACCAGCGCCGCCCCGGCCAGGCCGAGGACCACCACTGCCGTGAGGAAGAGACGGGTGGCCCGGGCGTACCGGAGCAGACGCGGATCGATCGGTTTCACGTGAAACATTCCCTCTTGGTGAGCGGCGGCCCTCTTAGTGAGCAGCGTCGGCGATGTGCTGCGTGCCGATCCGCTTACGGAACACCCAGTAGGTCCAGCTCTGGTAGAGCAGCACCAGGGGCGTCGCGATCGCCGCACACCACGTCATGATCTTCAGCGTGTACGGGCTCGACGATGCGTTCGTCACCGTAAGACTCCACTCGGGGTTGAGTGAAGACGGCATGACGTTGGGGAAGAGCGTCAGGAAGAGCATCGCCACCGCCGCGGCGATCGTGATGCCCGAGAGCGCGAACGACCAGCCCTCGCGCCCCACCTTGATCGCCCCGATCGCACCGACCAGCGCCACCACGGCGACGATCATGGCGATGAGGCTGCCGCCGTCGCCCTTGTCCATCTGGGTCCAGATCAGGAAGCCGAGCCCGAGGACGGCCGAGACGAGACCCAGCTTCAACGCGAGCGCCCTCGCCCGGACCCTTATGTCGCCGACGGTCTTGAGGGCCGCGAAGACCGCCCCGTGGAAGGTGAAGAGGGCGAGCGTGACCAGACCGCCGAGGATCGCGTACGGGTTGAGCAGGTCGCCGAAGGTGCCGACGTACTCCTTCTGCGCGTCGATCTTCACTCCGCGCACGATGTTGCCGAAGGCGACACCCCAGAGCACGGCAGGGATCAGGGAGGTCCAGAAGATGGCCTCCTCCCAGTTGCGCTGCCAGCTCTCCTCGGGCCGCTTCACCCGGTACTCGAAGGCGACACCGCGGACGATCAGACAGACCAGAATGATCAGCAGCGGCAGGTAGAAGCCGGAGAAGAGCGTCGCGTACCACTCGGGGAACGCGGCGAAGGTCGCTCCGCCGGCGGTCAGCAGCCACACCTCGTTGCCGTCCCAGACGGGACCGATGGTGTTGATCAGGACGCGCTTCTCGGGGCGGCCCCGGGCGAGCACCTTGGTCAGGACGCCGATCCCGAAGTCGAAGCCTTCGAGGAAGAAGTAGCCGATCCAGAGGACCGCGATGAGTACGAACCAGACGTTGTGGAGTTCCATGCCTCGATCTCCTGAGCCTCAGTACGAGAAGGCCATGGGCCGGTCGGGGTCACGGTGGTCCCCGCCGATCTTGGTGGGCGGGTTGAGGTCGTCCTCGGTGAGCTCGGGCGGTCCGGCCTTGACGTACTTGACCAGCAGCTTGACCTCGATCACCGCGAGCACGGCGTAGAGCAGGGTGAAGACGATCATCGAGGTCAGCACCTCGGCCTGGGAGGTGCCGGGGGAGACCGCGTCCCGGGTGCGCAGCACGCCGTAGACGACCCAGGGCTGACGGCCCATCTCGGTGAAGATCCAGCCCCAGGAGTTGGCGATCAGCGGGAAGGCCATGGTCCAGAGGGCGACGATCCAGTACCACTTGGCCAGGCGGGGGCTGAGCGCCTTCCGCTTGAACAGGACCAGATTCGGCACCTCGTCCTCGCCGGTCCGCATCCCCGGCGCCAGCATGAACTTCTTGCGGGTCAGCCAGAGGCCGATCATGCCGATGGTCAGCGAGGCCATGCCGAAGCCGATCATCCAGCGGAAGCCCCAGTAGGCGACGGGGATGTTGGGCCGGTAGTCGCCGGGCCCGAACTTCTCCTGCTCGGCCTTGTTGATGTCGTTGATGCCCGGGACGTACGAGCTGAAGTCGTCGTTCGCGAGGAAGGACAGCAGTCCCGGGATCTCTATGGCCACCTTGTTGTGGCCCTGGTCGACATCGCCGTAGGCGAAGATCGAGAAGGGCGCCGGCGCCTCGCCGTCCCAGAGCGCCTCGGCTGCGGCCATCTTCATCGGCTGCTGCTTGAACATGACCTTGCCGAGCAGGTCGCCGCTGATGGCCGTGCCGAGTCCGGCGATGATCAGAGTGATCAGGCCGAGCCGCAGGGAGGTCCGCATCACCGGGACGTGCTTCTTGCGCGCCAGGTGGAAGGCGGAGATGCCGACCATGAACGCGCCGCCGACCAGGAACGCGGCCGTCATCGTGTGGAAGAACTGGGTGAGGGCGGTGTTCTGGGTGAGTACCAGCCAGAAGTCCGTGAGCTCGGCCCGGCCCCGCTCCTCGTTGATGCGGTAGCCGACGGGGTGCTGCATCCAGGAGTTGGCCGCCAGGATGAAGTACGCGGAGAGGATGGTGCCGATCGACACCATCCACATGCAGGCCAGGTGGATCCTCTTGGGGAGCTTGTCCCAGCCGAAGATCCACAGGCCGATGAACGTCGACTCGAAGAAGAACGCGATCAGCGCCTCGAAGGCCAGCGGGGCACCGAAGATGTCTCCGACGAAGCGCGAGTAGTCGGACCAGTTCATGCCGAACTGGAACTCCTGGACGATGCCGGTGACGACACCCATCGCGATGTTGATCAGGAAGAGCTTGCCCCAGAACTTCGTCGCCTTGAGGTACTTCTCGTTCTCCGTACGCACCCAGGCGGTCTGAAGACCGGCGGTGAGAGCGGCGAGGGAGATCGTCAGAGGAACGAAGAGAAAGTGGTAGACGGTGGTGATGCCGAACTGCCATCGCGCCAGAGTCTCTGGCGCCAGAGCTAGGTCCACGTCGCTTCTCCTTACATCGCCATGGTCACAGGGCAGTTTGCCCCTTTAATCCCACCAATCTCGGCACGAACGGGACACGCTTGTGAACGCGTTCACATTCACAAGCATTATGGCTCATACGAAATCCGTACGTAAGACCGGGGGTACCCCTACCGAAGGTCACCCCTTCCCAGGACCTTCAACATATTGTTGAATCCAGGGCATGACCCTTCAGATCCGCATCTCCTGGCCGGCCGGGCACACCACGGCCACACTCGAAGAAACCCCCACGAGCAAGGCGCTCGTGGGGGCTCTCCCGATCTCGTCCACCGCCCGGACCTGGGGCGAGGAGGTCTACTTCGACACTCCGGTCTCCGCCGCGGTCGAGTCCGACGCGCGGCAGGTCGTGGAGCCGGGCACGGTCGCCTTCTGGACCGAGGGCGACGCACTCGCACTCCCCTACGGCCCCACCCCGATCTCCCGGGGCTCCGAATGCCGGCTCGCGAGCCCCTGCAACCTCCTGGGCTCGCTCGACGGCGATCCGCGGGTCCTGGCCACCGTCAGGGACGGCGACCCGATCCGCGTCGAGCGCGTCGAGGGCTGACCGCCCGCCCTCGACCCGCTCCCACCGGGCTGATCAGCCCTCCTTGCGGAAGAAGCCCTCCGTCGTCTTCAGGAACAGGTCGTTCGCCTCGCACTCACCGATCGTGACGCGCACGCCCTCACCCGCGAACGGCCGCACCACCACACCGTGCCGCTCGCACTCCGCCGCGAAGTCCATCGTCCGCTCACCGAGCCGCAGCCAGACGAAGTTCGCCTGGGTGTCCGGCACGGTCCAGCCCTGGGCCACGAGCCCCGAGCGGACCCGCTCGCGCTCGGCCACCAACGAGCCGACCCGCCCGAGCAGTTCGTCCTCGGCCTGCAGCGAGGCGACCGCCGCGTCCTGCGCCAGCTGGCTCACGCCGAACGGCACCGCCGTCTTGCGCAGCGCCGCCGCGACCGGCTCATGGGCGATCGCGAAACCGACCCTCAGCCCGGCCAGGCCGTACGCCTTGGAGAACGTCCGCAGCACCGCGACGTTCGGCCGGTCGCGGTAGAGCTCGATGCCGTCCGGGATGTCGGCGTCGCGCACGAACTCGCGGTACGCCTCGTCGATCACCACCAGGACGTCGGAGGGCACCCGGTCCAGGAACCGCTCCAGCTCGGCCCGGCGCACCGCCGTGCCCGTGGGGTTGTTCGGATTGCAGACGAAGATCAGCCGGGTCCGGTCGGTGATCGCCGCGGCCATGGCGTCGAGGTCGTGCACCTCGCCGTCGGTCAGCGGCACCTGCACCGAGGTGGCCCCGCTGATCTGCGTGATGATCGGGTACGCCTCGAAGGACCGCCAGGCGTAGATGACCTCGTCGCCCGGGCCCGAGGTGGCCTGGAGCAGCGACTGCGCGACACCGACCGAGCCGGTGCCGGTGGCCAGGTGCGAGACGGGGACGCCGAAACGGTCGGCGAGCTCCGCCATCAGGCCGGTGCAGGCCATGTCCGGGTACCGGTTGAAATTCGAGGCCGCGGCCAGCGCGCTCTCCATCACGCCCGGCAGCGGCGGATACGGGTTCTCGTTGGAGGACAGCTTGAAGGCGACCGGACCGCCCGCGGCGGCCGGCTTGCCCGGCTTGTACGTGGGGACGCCGTCCAGCACGGCGCGCAGCCTCGGGCCGCCCGCGCTCGTCCCGCCGTTCTCGCTCACTGAGCTCACTGTGGTCCTCCTCGACCGTCCGTACCACCAATACTGCTCACCTTATGAGGATTCGCCTCCGCTGCGAATGGGCTGTGGACAACGGGTCGGACAAGCTGTGGACAACCGGGGGAGCGCAGCCGTGGGTGGCGCGCGCCGGTGGCGGGCGCCGTGGCGCGCATCCCCCGTAGAGGTGAGTTGAGACCTCTTCGAGACATCGGCTCTGTGGCAGGTCCATGCGTTTCGACAACCGTAGATCACACCCAAGGGGCCTTAACTCCCTTACTTCCTTAGGCACTTGATGCTTTTTGATCATGCAGAAACGTGCCTGTCAACGAGTGAATATGCGACCGGCCCAACCACCCGCCCTCGCCCTACTATCGGCTCGCCATGACAGCAGCAGGGAAGCACCAGGTGAGCCGGGCACAGACCCGGGGAAGTCGGCAGGGACGAGCGGGCATCCGGGACGTGGCCGCCGCCGCCGGGGTCTCCATCACGACTGTCTCCGACGCGCTCAACGGCAAGGGCCGGCTCCCGGACGCCACCCGCCGCCACGTCCGCGAGGTCGCAGACCGGCTGGGCTATCGCCCATCCGCCGCGGCCCGCACGCTCCGTACCGGCAAGTCGGGCCTCATCGGCCTGACCGTGACGACCTACGGGGATGAACCTTTCACCTTCACCGAATTCGCGTACTTCGCGGAGATGGCCAGAGCAGCCACATCGGCCGCGCTCGCGCGCGGCTATGCCCTGGTCATCCTGCCCGCAACCTCCCGCCATGACGTCTGGTCGAACGTCGCCCTCGACGGCACTGTCGTCATCGACCCCTCCGACCACGACCCGGTCGTCACCGAGCTCGTCCGCCAGGGCCTCCCCGTCGTCTCCGACGGACGCCCCGCCGGCACGCTCCCGGTGACCGCCTGGGTCGACAACGACCACGAAGCCGCCGTACTCGACCTCCTCGACCACCTCGCCGACGCCGGCGCCCGCCGGATCGGCCTGCTCACCGGCACCACCACCGACACGTACACCCGCCTGTCCACCACCGCGTACCTCAATTGGTGCGAACGGGTCGGACAGGACCCCGTCTACGAGGCCTATCCGGCGCACGACCCGTGCGCGGGCGCCGTCGCGGCCGACCGGCTGCTCGCCCGCCCCGACCGACCCGACGCCGTCTACGGACTCTTCGACCCCAACGGGACCGATCTGCTGGCGGCGGCCCGTCGCTACGGACTGCGGGTCCCGGAGGATCTGCTGCTGGTCTGCTGCAGCGAGTCGACCGTCTACGCCAACACCGAACCGCCCATCACGACCCTCTCGCTCAAACCCCGAAGGATCGGCACGGCCGTCGTCCAGCTCCTCATCGACGCCATCGAGGGGATCGACACCGACGGACCGGTCGAGCAGGTCATACCGACCGAACTCATCGTCCGGACGTCCTCCCAGAGGCGTTCGCCGCGTACGACGGTCAGCCCGCCCCGGTCACCTTCGAAGGACTAGCGAACGATCAGTACCAGCCGGATTCCGGGCCGGGCAGGGCCCAAACCCAGCCCAGCCCGGTCCTGACCCTGGCCTGGACCTTCTCAATTCGGGCGAAACAACCGGTGAACCCGGAGTGGACCCGGATTCACCACCCCTGGTGCGTCACACAGGCGGACCCTCATTCCTATGATGGGCGCACGACACCGCGGACCACCCCGACCAGGCCGGTCCGCGATGTACAGGGCATCGCGACGGTGGTGGAGGGGTCGATGACTCAGGGGGCCGGGCAGGAACCCGTGGTGCGCACGGCGACATTGCGTGATTTCCGCGTACCGCCGTACGCCCGCGTGCCCGTGCAGGGCAACGCCACCGAGCCTCCCACCGGGACCCCGACCGGCCCGACCGGCGCCTTTCCCGAGCCCAGCGCGTTCCCCGACCACGGCGCGCTCCCCGAACCCGGCACCTCTCCCGAGCCCGTCGCTCTCCTCGAACCCGACGCTCCGGTCACGCGCGGCGCCCACCTCGATCCGCGCACCGTCCACGAACCGGTCGCACCCGTCGGGTCGCTCGCCCCCACGCTCCATCTCCCCCTCGCCGGCGGCATGTCCTCCATCGTCGCCGTCGCGACCGGCCACCCCGGGAACGCCTTCCCCGACGAAGCCCTTCCCGACGGCTACACCCCCACCGAACGCGATCTCCCGGTCATCAATCGGGGTGACACCGTGCAGGTCCGTGTGGACCCGGAGCCGGCCCCCGCGGCCGCGGCCGCCGACGGCCCCGGCCCGCTCTACGTCGTCGGCGACGTCCACGGCTATCTCGACGAGCTCGTCGCCGCCCTCCGCGCCCAGGGCCTCATCGACGAGAACGGCGCCTGGTCCGCCGGCAACGCCCGCCTCTGGTTCCTCGGCGACTTCACCGACCGCGGTCCCGACGGCATCGGCGTCATCGATCTCGTCATGCGGCTGTCCGCGGAGGCCGCGGCCGCCGGCGGCTACTGCAAGGCGCTGATGGGCAACCACGAGCTGCTCCTGATCGGCGCCAAGCGCTTCGCCGACACTCCGGTCAACTCCGGCGCGGGCACCGCCACCTTCCAGGCCGCCTGGCTGCTCAACGGCGGCCAGAAGCACGACATGGACCGCCTCCAGGACGTCCACCTCCAGTGGATGTCCCGGCTCGACGCCGTGGTGGAGGAGGACGGGCACCTCCTGATGCACTCCGACACCACCGCCTATCTCGAGTACGGCAGCACCATCGAGGACGTCAACGAGACCGTCCACGAGATCATCAACCGGAACGACGCCGACGAGGTCTGGGACCTGTTCCGCAAGTTCACCAAGCGGTTCGCGTTCCGCGACGACGCGGGCCCGCAGGCCGTCCAGGAGCTGCTCGGAACCTATGGCGGCCGCCGGGTCGTGCACGGCCACAGCCCCATCCCGTACCTCCTCGGGCAGGTCGGAACGGAAGACGGCGAGGACGGATCGGGTCCGGTCGTCGACGGTCCGCACGTGTATGCGGACGGTCTGGCGATCGCCATGGACGGCGGTGTGACCATGGCCGGAAAGCTGCTGGTCGTCCAACTCCCCCTGCATGGCTGACGCATAACCCTGCGCATCCGGGGAAGTCGATTTCGGGAAACCCCCTGTCACCCTGTGCCGTAACCGCAATACCATCGGATCATCCGTAGCAGGCTCTCCTCCGTTTCCGCCCAACTGCCCGTTTCCCACGGTCAACCAGGCCTTACGGAGCATCGGGGGATGCACATGAACGTGGCTCCGCACCTGCTGACCGAGGACCGCGCCGAGTACGAGCGCATCCTCGGCGACGCACTGCGAAACCCGCATGACCATCCGGATCTCGCCGAGATCGGGAAACGGCTCACGTCCGAACAACTGCGCTCGATGGCCATGAGCGCGACGGCGCTGATCACCGCGGCCGCCGCGGTGGAGTACGACCACTTCGTCAAGGTCCGCGCGGAAGGCCGGGCGACAGGCGGTACAAGTGTGATGGACGCCGTTCTCGTGGCGGAAGGGGACGGAGCGAGCACGGGCCCCGGCGCGGGCATCGTCGCGGTCCTCACGGTCCTCGCACCGGTGCTCTCGGGCACGGCCGCGGTGATATTCCTGCTGGTCGGAGCCGTTCTGAAGGTGTTGGCACCCTCACTCGTGTTCGCCGACACGCTGCTGACGGCGGCCTGGTTCTTCGGCGCCGTCGCAGCCGCCGGACTGTTCTGCGCGGCCGTCGGTCTCCTTGTGACGGCGCTGCGCAACCGCTCCACCGAAGTGGCCGCGGGTCCCGGCATCGGCGGTGAACCGGACGACGAACTGTCCCGGGCCCGCGACGCCTGGCGCCGCGCCCTGCTGGAACGCGGCATCCTCCCGTTCCTGCGGGAGGCCCTGGCCGACCCCGTCGCACACCCGGCCCCGCCCCTGCCGCCGCAGCCCTCGGAGCGCACGGACCGCATCCCGAAGATCGGCTACAGCGGACCGGACTTCTCGAGTCCGAGCGAGGGAGCCTCGGGCAGCAGCCGTCCCAGGTTCAGCAGCCCGGACTTCACGAGCCCCGAGTTCGGCTCCCCGGAGCACCGGCCGGAGTGATCCGGGGAACGCCACGGCGGGCACGCGCCGCACGACCCCCCGTGGCCGTGCGGTCCGTACCCGCCCTGTAGGCACCTCTGCGTGCGGCTACTCCGCCAGCGGGAGGTACACGCGGTTGCCGGCGGCCGCGAACTCCTTGGACTTCTCCGCCATCCCGGCCTGGATCTCCTCGGACTGGAGGTCGCCGCCGTGCTCGCGCCGGATGTCCTGCGAGATCTTCATCGAGCAGAACTTCGGGCCGCACATCGAGCAGAAGTGCGCGGTCTTCGCGGGCTCCGCCGGCAGCGTCTCGTCGTGGAACTCACGCGCCGTGTCCGGGTCGAGCGCCAGGTTGAACTGGTCCTCCCAGCGGAACTCGAAGCGCGCGTCCGACAGCGCGTCGTCCCACTCCTGCGCCCCCGGGTGCCCCTTGGCCAGGTCGGCCGCGTGCGCCGCGATCTTGTACGTGATGACACCGGTCTTCACGTCGTCCCGGTTGGGCAGGCCCAGGTGCTCCTTGGGCGTGACGTAGCAGAGCATCGCCGTGCCCCACCAGGCGATCATCGCGGCGCCGATGCCCGAGGTGATGTGGTCGTACGCCGGCGCGACGTCCGTGGTCAGCGGGCCGAGGGTGTAGAACGGCGCCTCCTCGCAGATCTCCTGCTGAAGGTCGATGTTCTCCTTGATCTTGTGCATCGGGACATGGCCCGGGCCCTCGATCATCGTCTGCACGTTGTGGCGCTTGGCGATCGTGTTGAGCTCACCGAGCGTCTTCAGCTCCGCGAACTGCGCCGCGTCGTTGGCGTCCGCGATCGAGCCGGGGCGCAGACCGTCGCCCAGCGAGTACGTGACGTCGTACGTCGCGAGGATCTCGCAGAGCTCCTCGAAGTTCGTGTAGAGGAAGTTCTCCTTGTGGTGCGCGAGGCACCAGGCGGCCATGATCGAGCCGCCGCGCGAGACGATGCCGGTCTTGCGACGGGCGGTCAGCGGCACGTACGGCAGCAGCACACCGGCGTGGACCGTCATGTAGTCGACGCCCTGCTCGGCCTGCTCGATGACCGTGTCCTTGTAGATCTCCCAGGTCAGCTCCTCGGCCTTGCCGTCGACCTTCTCCAGGGCCTGGTAGAGCGGCACGGTGCCGATCGGCACGGGGGAGTTGCGCAGCACCCATTCACGGGTGGTGTGGATGTTGCGGCCGGTGGACAGGTCCATGACCGTGTCCGCGCCCCACTTGGTCGCCCACGTCATCTTCTCCACCTCCTCCTCGATGGAGGAGGTGACGGCGGAGTTGCCGATGTTGGCGTTGACCTTCACCAGGAACCGCTTGCCGATGATCATCGGCTCGATCTCCGGGTGGTTGACGTTGGCCGGGAGCACCGCGCGACCTGCGGCGATCTCCTCCCGTACGACCTCGGGGGAGACGTTCTCGCGGATCGCGACGTACTCCATCTCCGGGGTGATCTCGCCGCGGCGGGCGTACGCGAGCTGGGTCACCGCCGCCCCGTCGCGGCCCCGGCGGGGCTGGCGGGGGCGGCCGGGGAAGACCGCGTCGAGGTTCTTGAGGCCACCGCGCGGCGAGGTGTGCTTGATGCCGTCGTCCTCGGGACGGACGGGGCGGCCCGCGTACTCCTCGGTGTCGCCGCGGCTGATGATCCAGTTCTCGCGCAGCGGCGGAAGGCCCCGCCGTACGTCGGTGTCGATGGTGGGGTCGGTGTACGGGCCGGACGTGTCGTACAGCGTCACGTCCTTGCCGTTGGTGAGGTGCACCTGACGGACGGGCACTCGGAGGTCGGGGCGCGAGCCCTCGACGTATCCCTTGTGCCAGCCCGGCTTGCGCTCGTCCTGGCTGGTGGCAGGCGTGCGTGCATCCTGAATGGTCATGAGACCGATCTCCCTACGCCGGCATTACCCGGTAACAGGTTCGGCGGTCGGCGCAGCCTCCTCCCGTACGTACATCAGTACGCGCGTACGGTGATCAGCGCCCTCTCAGCCCGGTGCTCCGAGCTCCCGCGTGTGCAAAGGTGCCACCACGCTAGCGGCAACCCTGGCGTGCTGAACAGTGGGCCCCCGCCGTTCTTGCGATGATCTGTCGGTGACTTCCTCGCAGCAGACCCCGGAACCCGATGGACACGACGGCCATGGGGACGCGGGCCACGGGCACGGGCACAGCCACAGCCACGGCCCGGCGGCGCCGGTCTCCCGGCATCTGCGCAGAGTCATCGCCGCGGTCCTGATCCCCTTCGCCGCGGCGGTGGTGGTCGGTCTCGTCGTGCTGTGGCCGGGCGGCGCACCGGAGCACGAGCGCACCGGCGTCGGCTTCGACCGGCAGACCTACGCGGGCAAGGTCGCCTCGGTCGAGAAGGTCGACTGCAAGGACGTGAACGCCGCTCAGGTCCCGCCGACCGGGGACGTCTCCACGCCTCAGGGCCGTGAGGCCGTCAACGCCCAGCAGGGAGAGTGCGAGAAGGCGACGATCGAGGTCACCGACGGCCCCGACAAGGGCCGTACCTTCGTCGAGATCGTGCAGCCGGACGCGCCGCGTCAACTGGACCAGGGGCAGGGCGTGGTGGTGGCGTACGCCCCCGACGCCCCGCGCGATCTGCAGTACTCGGTGACGGATGTGAACCGCAAGGTTCCGCTGACGGTGCTGGCGCTGATCTTCGCGATCGTGGTCGTGCTCGTCGGCCGGATGCGCGGGGTGATGGCCCTGATCTCGCTCGCCATCAGCTTCCTGATCCTGACCTTCTTCATCCTGCCGGCGATCCTTCAGGGATCGAATCCGCTGGTGGTGGCGGTGGTCGGGTCGAGCGCGATCATGCTCATCGCGCTCTACATGTGCCACGGCCTGTCGGCGCGTACCTCGGTCGCGGTGCTCGGCACCCTGATCTCGCTGCTGCTGATCGGGCTGCTCGGCTCGTACTTCATCAGCTGGGCGTCGCTCAGCGGCAACACGGACGACAACACCGGTCTGATCCACGGCCTGTACCCGGACATCGACATGTCCGGTCTGCTGCTCGCGGGCATCATCATCGGTTCGCTCGGCGTCCTCGACGACGTGACGGTGACGCAGACCTCGGCGGTGTGGGAACTGCACCAGGCCGATCCCCGTATGGGGCCCCGGGCGTTGTACCGGGCCGGGATCCGGATCGGCCGCGACCACATCGCGTCCGTGGTGAACACGCTGGTCCTCGCCTACGCCGGTGCGGCCCTGCCCCTGTTGCTGCTCTTCACCATCGCGCAGAGCAGTGTGGGGACGGTGGCCAACAGCGAGTTGGTCGCGGAGGAGATCGTCCGGACGCTCGTGGGATCGATCGGTCTGGTGGCCTCGGTGCCGGTCACGACCGTGCTTGCCGCCCTGGTCGTCTCCGCCGACCGGCCGGGCGATCCGGAGAAGCGTTCATCCAGGGGTGGACGCCGGCGCCGGGCGAAGTGACTGGTCCGGGGCCCTTTCCGGCGGGCACCCGAGGCGGTCAGCCCGCGTTCTCCTCTGCCAGAATCCGGCCGAGCGCGGCTTCCAGGTTGTCCTCGAAGTCGCCCAGCGTCCTTTCCTGACCGAGCGGAACCAGCTTGTCCGTGCGGTCGAGGAAGGCGACGAGCGGCGGAGCGCTGGCCCGGAACAGGGCGCGGTCGCTGCCGACCTGGAGCCGGATGGAGACGTCCGAGAGCGCCTCGGGATCGGTCGGCGCGATGTGCACATCGCCGTCGCCGCTCGGCCGGTTGATCCCGTCCAGCAGCAGCTCCCGCCCGAACGCCCAGGTCACCGGCGCGTCTCCGGGGAGATGGAAGGTCATCCGCACCGCGTAGGGATCCCGGGTCTCGTACCGGAGTTCCACCGGGATCCTGAAGGCGAGCTCCTCGGAGACGAGGAAGCTCATCAGGACCTCGGCCTGGACCGACTCTCGCATCTTGTACCCCGCAGTAGATGAAGCAGTTGTGTGCACACGGCTACTGAAGCTGTGATCGAAACGGCCAGGAATGATCCCCGATGGCCCTGTTGACGCAATCGTGCTGTAAGCGCTAGCAGATCACAAGGAGTGATTTTTCAGATACTGATAGAGAAAGCGAAGGAGCTGAAGAGCCCTCCGATCTCATTCTGTAGCCGAGCGACTGCGGGTAGCAATCGTTCTTCCTGGTGAAGTGGTACAGAAATCGCCATCGTGGCCGCCGTGGACCCCGCAGTGATGGGGATTGCGGCGCAAACTGTGCCGAGCGCATATTCCTGACGCTCCACCAGGGGCTCCATTCGCCCCATACCGCCCAAACGCTCCAAAAGCGCCCGCCGGTTACGCACCGTAAACGGAGTGATGGCTTCCACCGGATGGCGGTCGAGGTGGTCTTGACGACTCTTGAGATCCAGTTGACTGAGCAGACACTGGCCGATCGCATGAGCGTGGCCGGTCTCGCGGAAGTCGGCCCACTCGTCCACCGCGGGGGCGGACGGGGTGTCGGCGACGGCGACGAGCTCGATCTCGCCTTCGCGGTAGATCGCGAAGTAGATGGGCACGCCGATCTCGTCGCGCCAGTGTGCGAGCGAGTCTTCGATCTTGGTGCGACGATTCTGCAGAACTCCGCCGCCGGCCAACCGACCGGCCGCGTCGCCGAACACGAACACACCCTTCTCGCGGCGTAGATAGCCCTCGTGCGTCAGGGTGCGGAGCAGGTGGTACGCGGTGGGAAGCGGGAGTCCCGCTTCACGCGCGAGCTGTTTGGCGGGGGCTCCGTCCTCGTGGGAGCCCACGGCTTCCAGGAGTCTCAGCGCCCGCTGCACCGAGCCGATCAGGGTAGGGACGGCGGACTGCGAAGCCGTGGCCAAAGGTCACCCCCAGGCGTGGTGACGGGTGCCGTGCACCCGCCCGCGGGGGCCGCCCCCGCGCGCCCGCCGCGGCCTGGGAAACCGGTGGAGTCCGATGAAGGACCCGCCCGGGACTGGTGAAGAAACCGCAGGTCAGCACGGAGATCTACGCCGGTTTTCCCCGGGGGCGGCAGAGATTTCCACCCTAATGGCAGCCCCCGGGCACGGACGCGGTTTCCCTCTCCGCATCCCTCGGCCGGGCTAACAGCGAGCAGCCCGGTCATACCGGCAGGTAGCTCGTGCTACCAATCCTCGCGCGATGCCGACGACGAGGTGAACTTCCGTACGACGTAGATCAGTCCACCGACGAGGGCCACGAAGACCAGGACCTTGAAGAGCAGACCGATCACGAACATCGCGATGCTGGTGATCAGACCGCCGAAGACGAGCAGGGCGATGACCGGTATGGCCACCCACTTCACCCACCAGGGCATCCCCGCGAGAATCTCTCGTACAGCCATCGCGCTTACCTCATCTCCGGAAGACCTCGCTCCACGCGCTCTGCGCCGAACACTCTCGATGCTAGGGGCGGCTACGGGGTCGACGGGGGCCTCGTGGCCCTTGATATCCCCTGATCCGACCCCTAGGGGAGGTCAGGACTCCGGCGGCGAGAAGACCACCATGACCCGCAGGTCCTCGGTGATGTGGTGGAACTTGTGGGCCACCCCGGCGGGCACGTAGACCACGCTTCCGCGCGCGACCTGTGTCGTCTCCATCCCCACCGTGATCGCGGCACGGCCGCTCACGACGAAGTACACCTCGTCCTGGCCGTGTGGCTGCTGCGGGTCGAGCGCCCCCGCGTCGAGCGCGTACAGACCGACCGACATGTTCCGCTCGCGCAGGAACTGGAGATATGCGCCGTCGTTGGCGGCGCGCTCCGCCTCCAACTCGTCCAGTCGGAATGCTTTCATCGTGCGTCCGCCCCTGCCATTGGCCCGATCATGTCTGCCACGATCAGACACATGATGAATTTCGTAGTCAAGACGCTCGCGAACGCGGGGGCTTTGGGAGTCGCCATCTGGCTGCTCCAGGACATCACCCTGACCGGTGACAGCACCGGCAAGAAGGCCTGGACGCTGATCCTCGTCGCCCTGGTTTTCGGTCTGGTGAACTTCTTGGTGAAGCCGATCGTCAAACTGATCTCACTTCCACTGTTCTTTCTCACACTTGGCCTGATCACGCTGGTGATCAACGCGCTGATGCTGCTGATCACCTCCTGGCTGGCCGACCAGCTCGGCCTCAGCTTCCATGTCGAGGGTTTCTGGACCGCCGTGCTCGGCGGCCTGATCATCTCCGTCGTGTCCTGGGCGCTGAACGTCGTTCTCCCCGACGGGGACTGAGTGCCGACGATGACCTACCGTGTCTGTTTCGTCTGCACCGGCAACATCTGCCGCTCGCCGATGGCCGAGTCCGTCTTCCACGCCCGCGTGGAGGAGGCCGGCCTGGCGGGGGTGGTTGAGGTCGACAGCGCGGGCACCGGGGGCTGGCACGAGGGCCACCCCGCCGATCCGCGCACGGTCGCCGTCCTGGAGGAACACGGCTACGACTCCGACCACAGCGCCCGCCAGTTCCACGCCTCGTGGTTCCCTGCGCTGGATCTGGTGATCGCCCTCGACGAGAGTCATCTGCGGGAGCTCCGACGACTCGCCCCGACGCCGGACGACGTGGCGAAGGTACGGCTGCTGCGCTCGTACGACCCGGCGGCCGACGATCTCGACGTGCCCGACCCGTACTACGGCGGGCCGGAAGGCTTCGAGGAGTGCCTGGAGATGGTGGAGGCCGCCGGCGAGGGGCTGCTCGCCGCGGTACGCAAGAGCGTGGAGGAACGAGCGGTATGAGCGAGGACACGTTCGGGGGGCCCGAGGACCTCGGCGCCGTCGGCGACGGAACGCGGGCGGTGCGCGCCGGACTTCCCGAGCCGGTCAAATACGAACCGACCCTGCCGGGGCCGGTCTTCGCCGCCCACTTCCACCTGCCGGGCGACCCCACCGGCCCCTACACCTACGGGCGGGACGAGAACCCGACCTGGACCCATCTGGAACGCGCCATCGGCGAGCTGGAGGCGCCAGGGGAGCCGGGTGTCGAGACGCTCGTCTTCGCCTCGGGCATGGCCGCCATCTCCGCCGTCCTCTTCTCCCAGCTCAAGTCCGGTGACGTGGTCGTCATGCCGGACGACGGCTACCAGGCGCTGCCGCTGGTCCACGAGCAGCTCAGGGCGTACGGGATCGAGGTCCGCACCGCACCGACCGCCGGCGACGCCCAGCTGTCCGTCCTGGACGGAGCGCGCCTGCTGTGGATCGAGACGCCCTCCAACCCGGGGCTCGACGTCTGCGACATCCGCCGCCTGGCCGACGCGGCGCACCGACGCGGGGCGCTCGTCGCCGTCGACAACACCCTGGCCACCCCGCTCGGCCAGCGGCCCCTGGAGCTCGGCGCGGACTTCTCCGTCGCGAGCGACACCAAGGGCATGACCGGGCACGGCGACATCCTGCTCGGCCATGTCAGCTGCCGTGATCCGAGGCAGGCGGCGGAGGTACGGCGCTGGCGCAAGATCGTCGGGGCCATTCCCGGCCCCATGGAAGCCTGGCTCGCGCACCGCTCCCTGGCCACGCTCCAGCTCCGCATCGACCGGCAGTGCGCCTCGGCGCTCTCCCTCGCGGAGGCCCTGCGCACGCGGGGTGAGGTGACCGGGCTGCGGTATCCGGGGCTCCCCGGCGACCCTTCGCACGCGGTGGCGGCGACGCAGATGAAGCGCTTCGGGCCGGTGGTGTCCTTCGTCCTTCCCGACCAGGCCTGGGCCGAGCGGTTCCTCGACGGGCTGCGCCTCGTGGACGACGCCACCAGCTTCGGCGGCGTGCGCTCCACGGCCGAGCGGCGTGGACGGTGGGGCGGCGACTCCGTGCCGGAGGGCTTCATCCGCTTCTCCGTCGGTGCGGAGGACCCGGAGGACCTGATCGCGGACGTGCTGCGCGCTCTCGACACGGCCGAGAAGGCCGCCGGCTGACGGACGGCGCCTGGCGGCAGCGCCGCCAGGGCACACGGAACGGGGCGCTCCGAGCCTCCCCCCTCATGGCTCGGAACGCCCCGGTTCCACGCGCGGAGAACCGCCTGACCAAGGCTAGTTGACTCTGCGTCAGTGTCCAATCACGGTAGCGACAGAGACCTATCGACTTATTTATAGTTGGACGGTCCCGAGGCGCCGTCAGCCGACCGCCTGAGTCGAACGGCCACACGGCCGGGAGGGGGCGGACATGGATCTCGCCCTGCTGCGCACATTCGTCACGGTGCACCGGGCCGGCTCCTTCACCCGCGCCGCGGCGCTCCTCGGACTCTCGCAGCCCGCGGTCACCAGCCAGATCCGCACCCTGGAACGGCAGCTGGGCCGCCCGCTCTTCCTCAGACAGGCCCGTGGTGTCACCCCCACCACCATCGGCGACGAGCTCGCCCACCGCGCAGCCCCGCATCTGGACGCGCTCGTCGAGATCGCGGAGACCGGCGTGGACGAGGAGAGCGGCGTTCGCACGCTCCATCTCGCCGGGCCTCCCGAGTTCACCTCGATGCGCGCCCTGCCCGCCCTCACGCCTCTGATCGCCCAAGGGCTGGCCCTTCGGACCTCCTTCGCGGGGAACACCGAGGAGATCCTCGACGGCCTCGCCGCGGGCCACCACGATCTGGCCATCGCCGCCGCCCGGCCGCGCGGCGGCCTGCTCACCTCCACCCCGCTCTGCGACGAGGAGCATGTGCTGGTCGCCGCACCTCGCTGGGCCGCTCGGCTCGCGCCCGAGGTGCTGCTGCGCAAGGGCGCCGTCGTCCTGGAGCAGCTGCCGGTGGTGGAGGTGCACGAGTCGCTGCCCTTCGTCTCCCGCTACTGGGCGGCCGTTTTCGAGACCAAGCCGGCCGCGGCGGCCACCGTCATAGCGCCCGATCTGCGGGCCGTCCTGGAATCGGCGGCTTCCGGCGCCGGCCTTGCGGTGCTGCCCCGCTATCTGTGCGAGGACGCTCTGGAGCAGGGGCGTCTCGTGGCGCTGCTCGATCCGCCGGTTCCCCCGCTGCGGACGTACTTCCTGATCGTCCGCGCCGGCACACTCGCGCTTCCGCACATCGCGCGGGCCCACGACTGGCTTCTGCGGGCCTCTACGGGCTGGTGAGTTTCAGGACACCCCTGGCGGGCCATTTTCTTCCCATGACCGAACGTCCTGTGGTCAAGCGCACCGCACGCGCCATCCTGCTCGATGGAAACGACCTCATCCTCATCAAGCGCACGAAGCCGGGGGTGGATCCGTACTGGGTGACGCCGGGCGGCGGGGTCGAGCCCTCGGACACCACCGTCGTCGAGGCCCTGCACCGCGAGGTACACGAGGAGCTCGGCGCCAAGGTCACCGACGTGGTTCCCTGCTTCGTCGACACCGTCGAGCACATCGTCGACGGCGGTGTCTCCGGGGTGAAGGTCCAGCACTTCTTCGTCTGCCGGCTCGAGTCCATGGACACCTCGCTGCGGCACGGTCCCGAGATCGAGGAGCCGTGCGGCGAGTACGAGATCGTCCGGGTGCCGTTCAGCCGGGTCGGGATCGCCGCCGTCCATCTCGTACCGCTCTCCCTGCGTCACTACCTGGACGGCAACATCGAGGGCGTCCGCGCGATGCACGCCCCCGACCTGGGCTAGGACGCGAGCTCCGTCAGGAGGTCGTGGCGGATCCGCTCTGCGGGGATACCGATCCCCCGCAGGGTGGCCACGCCGCGCCGGATCATGCCGGGCGGGCCCGACAGATAGGCCTCGTACTCGTTCCACGGGCCGTACTGGCGCACCGCGTCCGGCAGCTGGGCCTGGTCCTCGGTGACCGGCCGCACCGACAGCCAGGGGTACGTCTTCTGGAGCCGCATCATCGTGTCGATGTCGTACAGGTCATGGCCGCTGCGCGCCCCGTAGAACACCTCCACGGGGCGCCGGTCCCCGTGCTCGGCGACATCCTCGACCAGCGCCTTGATGGGCGCGATCCCCGTGCCGCCGCCCAGGCACAGCAATCCGTTGTCCGTGGAGTGGTCGACCGTCATCGACCCCGCCGGCGGACCGAGGCGCAACACGTCACCCGGACGGGCGTGGTGGACCAGGGCGTTGGAGACCCAGCCGGCCGGCACCGCCTTGACGTGGAGGGAGAGCAGCCCGTCGGGCCGGGGCGCCGAGGCGAAGGAGTAGTGCCGCCATACGCGCGGCCACCGCGGGGTCTCAAGCGTCGTGTACTGACCGGCGACGAAGGAGTACGGCTGGTCCGGCCGCAGTGTGATCACCGCTATGTCCGGCGTCCGCAGATCGTGCGAGACGACCTCCGCCTGCCACCAGGCGGGCGCGTGCCGCTCGTTCTCGGCCGCCGCGTCGATCATGATCTGCGAGATCGTCGTGTACGTCCGCACCCAGGCGGCCTCGGTCTCCTCGTTCCAGGTCAGGGTGGCGTACCGGATCAACGCACCGATCAGAGCCTCGCCGACAGCCGGGTAGTGCGTCGGTAGGGTGCCGTACTTGCGGTGTCCACGGCCGAGGTTCTGCAGGTACTCGGTGAGTACGGGGGCGTTGTCCAAGTGCTCGGCCGCCGTCAGCAGCGCCTTGAGGAGGCGGTCGCGCTGGGTGTCCATCGACGCGGGGAACATCGCGCGCAGTTCAGGGTGGCGGACGAAGAGCAACGCGTAGAAGTACGAGGTCACCTTGTCGGCGGCGGGCCCGATCTCGGCCAAGGTGCGGCGAATGAGGATCGCGTCGGGGGACGGTTCCGGAGGTATCCGGGGCGGTGCCTCGCCGTCGTCGTGCACGGCCTCTTCCATCGTGTGCCTCGCCTCGCGCAAGCGGCTCTTGTCGCCGCAGCCTGGCAGGTTCGGCCACCGGTTCGGACAGAAAGTGGAATTCTCGGGCATTAACCCCTGGAGGGGGCTAGGCTGCGCTCTTTCGGACCAGTTCGTACGCCTCTCGCAGATCGTCTCCCGCATAGGCGTGCCGGGAGAGTCCGGCCAGATGACGGTCCGCGTTCACCGCCACCGTCATGGGGACGACGGCGAAGAGTTCCGCGTCGGACATCGAGTCCCCGTAGGCGACACAATCCTCGAACCCCATCCCGTACTCCGCGCAGAGTCGACGGGCGATACTCACCTTCGCCGCGGCATTGAGAATCCCCGGCCGGTGGATGGGCGCCGTGAAAGGAACCGAAGGCCATTGCGAACCGTGGGCCGAGTCCACGCCCCAGTCGAGAAGGCGCTCGACGAAGAAGTCCGGCGAGAGCGAGATGACCGCGCAGCGGTCTCCCTGAGCGCGGATGTCCGCCCAGACCTCACGGATGCCGGCCAGCCAGGGCGCCCCTTCGAAGGCGGCGGTGACCTGCTCAACGGTGAGGGCGGACCAGAGCTCACGAGCCTGGACGGCGAACTCGTCCGGCGTCATTCCGTGGAGCAGAAACCCCTGCTCCAGGGCGGCGATCTCCTCGGCGAGCCCCAGCTGCCGAGAGATCTCCACGGCCGCGGCCGAACCTCGGATCAGGGTGCCGTCGAGATCGAAGAGATGAAGCCTGCCTCGGCCCCGGAGAGTCGTCATGTACGCCGAGGCTAGTACGTGCGGTTACTCCGACCGTCAGACGCGGGACGAGCCGGCCGAGCGGCACGGTGTTTCACGTGAAACATCTCAAGCGTCCCGCTCGGCGGGCTCTCCTCGTCCTCCATGTCGCCGTCTCCGTGGCCTGGCTCGGGCTCAGCGTGGGACTGCTGACGCTGGGGATCACGGCCTGGACGACCGGTGATCCCTCCCTTACGGAAGCGTCCTACCGCGCGATGAAGGTCTTCGCCGACTGGCTCCTGGCTCCGGTCGCCGTCGGGACCCTGGTGAGCGGGCTGGTGCTGTCACTGGGCACACCCTGGGGTCTCGCCCGGCATCGCTGGGTCTGGATCAAGTTCTGGATCACGATGGCCACCGCGGCAGCGACCGTCTTCGCCCTGCGCCCCGAGATCGAGCACGCGGCGGCGGCCGGGGTACCGGACATCAGCCTGGTGGCGGCGCCCACGGTGTCGACGACGGCCTATCTCTTCATGACGGCGATCTCGATCCTGAAGCCATGGGGGCTGACCCGAAGAGGTCGGCGCCTGCGAACCCGCGCGAGTTCTCCTAAAGCGGTGGACGGACGATCAGTAGGTCGGACAGCCTGAGCCCATGCCGACCTCGCCCTCCCCGCTCGACCAGCTCCCCGTCCGACGCCTCACCACGGACGACCTCACCGCCTGCGCCGATCTCTCCGAGGACCGAGGATGGCCCCGCGAGGAACACAAGTGGAGCCTGCTGCTCACCGCCGGGACCGGTTATGGCATCGACGACCCGGCCGGCAAGGGGCTGGTCACGGCCTGCGTGGTGACCTCGTACGGACCGGGGCTCGCCGCGATCGGCATGGTGCTGGTCGCCGAGCGATACGCCCGCCAGGGCGTGGGGCGTCGGCTCATGATCCATGTGCTGGAGCAGGCGGGAGACACCCCGCTCACGCTCCATGCCACCCCGAACGGGCAGCCGCTCTACGAGCAGCTGGGCTTCGCCCAGACGGGCCGCGCGGAGATGGTCATGGGCCGCTTCACTCCGACGGAACCGGCCCCGGACATCCCGACCCGACCCGCCACGGCGGAGGACCTCCAAGCCATTCTGTGCTTGGACACCGAGATCTTCGGCCTGGACCGCACCCACATGATCACCCGCCTGCCCGCCTTCGCCGATCAGCTCCGCGTCACCGAGATCGACGGCGAGATCACCGGCTTCGCCGCGGCATGGCCCAACATGGACACCCATGTCATCGGCCCCTTGATCGCCAGGGACACGGCGACAGCACAGGCGCTCGTCGCCTCCCTGGCCACCGCCACGGACCGCCCCCTGCGCACGGACATCGACGTACGCCACGAGTCGCTGCTGCGCTGGCTCAAGACGAACGGTCTCGCTCCGATCGCGTTCAACGCGGTCATGGTGCGCTCGCTGGACGGGCTTCCGGGTGACTGGCGCCGCCGATTCGCGCCTCTCACTGTGGCGGCGGGATAGACAGCAAGTAATTGCACACGCGGGCTATTGCAGTCATCGTCTACTCTGGGAGAAGCCGCTCCGGACAGAGGAGAGATCATGACCGCGACCGACCCCGCTCTCACCGCCCTCTCCCAGGGCTGGTGCGCCCTCTCCTTGCTGCACGGCAGGATCGAATCCCACATCGAGCGCGCGTTGGAGGCCAACCACGGTCTGAGCATGCGCGAGTACTCGCTGCTGGACGTCCTCAGTCGCCAGCACAGCGGACCCGGCGGCCATCTCCAGATGAAGCAGGTCGCGGACGCCGTCGTACTCAGCCAGAGTGCCACCACCCGCCTGGTGACCCGGCTGGAGGACCGCGGCCTGCTCACCCGCTATCTCTGCGCCACCGACCGGCGCGGCATCTACACCGATGTCACCGAAGCCGGCATGGCGCTGCTCGACGAGGCACGGCCCACCAATGACGGGGCACTGCGCGAGGCGCTCGACGAGGCCGCGAAGGACCCGGAGCTGACCCCCCTGGTCCGCGTCGTCGAAGGGATGTGGGTTCCGGCCTAGCCGGAACGGGCCCCGGGCGTAATCTGCGCCCCATGAGCGATCTTGAGATACGGCCCGGCACCGTCGAGGATCTCCCGGACATCGTCGCCATGCTCGCCGATGACCCCCTGGGCGCCCGGCGCGAGTCCCCCGACGACCTCACCCCGTACACCGCGGCCTTCCGGCGACTGGCCTCGGACCCGAACCAGCATCTGGTCGTGGCCGTGCGCGACCACAAGGTCGTCGGCACCCTTCAGCTCACGATCATCCCCGGGCTCTCCCGGCGCGGGTCCACGCGGTCGATCATCGAAGGCGTGCGCATCCACGCAGAGGAGCGAGGCAGCGGCCTGGGCACCCGGCTCATCGAGTGGGCCGTCGAGGAGTCCCGACGCCAGAACTGTCAGTTGGTGCAGCTGACCTCCGACGCCACCCGCACGGACGCCCACCGCTTCTACGAGCGCCTCGGGTTCGAGGCCTCGCACCTGGGCTTCAAGCTGAGCCTCTGAGGGGAGGGCGCCCGGCCGCGACGACAGCCGACCGGAGCACACAGGACGCCGAGGGACCTCGGCGTCCTGTTTCACGTGAAACATCCGGCTCAGAGGCCGCGCCAGCCCGCCTCGTCGACCCCGCCGGGCACGGCGTCGCCCTGCTCGTACGGCTCGCGCGTAAAGACGAAGGACGCCAGATCAAGGTGGCTCACCGAGCCGTCCGCCCGTCGCACCACGCGCAGCCTCTCCCCCGCGTAGTAGCCGTTCAGACCGATCCACCCACCATCGGGCAACGCCCGGAAGGTCGCCCGCCGGCCGGCCCCGCGCAGCGGTTCGAGGACCACACTCCGGTCGGAACCCAGGCGCAGCCCGTACGCGTACGTTCCCCAGTACCAAGGACCGGTCAGCTCCAACAGCTTCTGGTCGACCTCGGCCGCGGGCAAGGGCCGCCACGGCTCGGGGAACCTGGGCTCGGCATCTGCCACGATCCGCACGAGATCGGCCGCCACGACCGAAGTCAGCGGCCCCGAAGTGGCGTTGGCGAGCGCTACCGCCGCCACTCCGTCCTCCACACTCACCCAGAGGCACGCGACGAAACCGGGCAGCGAGCCGGTGTGACCGACCAGCGTCCGCCCGTCCTTGCGCGCCAGTTGGACGCCGAGGCCGTAGCCCCCCTCCCATTCACCGGCTCCCGGCGGCGCCGCCGGTGTACGCATCTCCTCGACGGAAGCCGCGCCGAGCACCCGGTCGTCGCCCTGGGCGAGGAAGCCGGCGAAGCGGCAGAGATCCTCGGCCGTCGACCAGAGCTGTCCGGCCGGCGCCATCACCCCCAGGTCCTCCGACGGTTCGGGCAGCATCACATCGGCCCAGGGGTGCACGGCCCAGCCACCGGCATGCGGAGCCACCGGCTGTGCGCTCGTACGCGTCATCCCCAGAGGCTCCAGGATCTCGCCGCGCAGCGCCTCCTCCCAGGACACTCCACGGACCGCCTCGACCAGTGAACCGAGCAGCGTGTAGCCAGGGTTGGAGTAATGGTGGAGACGCCCCACCGGGTGGACGAGGGGATCGTCGCCCAGGACATCGGCCAGCTCCGGCCGGACGGTCCCGGGAGTCCGCTCCCACCACGGCGCCGGCGTCTCCGCCGCGAGCCCGGCGCTGTGCCCGAGGAGCTGGGCGATGGTCACCTCGCCCACGCCCGTACCCGAAAGGTGCTTCTCCAACGGGTCGTTCAGATCGAGGAGCCCCTCATCCCTCAGCCGCATCACCAGGACCGCGGTGAACACCTTGGTGAGGGAGCCGATCCTGTACTGCGTATCGGCGTCCGGGGCATGGCCGTCCACACAGCTGCGCGATCCGCTCCACACCATCGCCCCGTCGCGGGCCACGGCCCCGACGAAGGAGGGCGACCTCCCTTCGGACTGGGCGAGGGCAACGCGGTGCAGCAAGGCTCGTTCGGTGGTGGGAAGCAGAACGTCGAAGGGTGAGGTCATGCCCCGATCCAACGCCGTCGCCCCGCCGGAGTCGACCACATTTCACGCGGGGCGGACGCTCGGAACGGCGTACACCCGATCAGGTCTGCGCCATGTCGACAAAGCGGGAGTAGTGACCCTGGAAGGCCACCGTGATCGTCGCCGTGGGGCCGTTTCGGTGCTTGCCCACGATGATGTCCGCCTCGCCGGCGCGCGGCGACTCCTTCTCGTACGCGTCCTCGCGGTGCAGCAGGATCACCATGTCGGCGTCCTGCTCGATGGAGCCGGATTCACGGAGGTCGGAGACCATCGGCTTCTTGTCGGTGCGCTGCTCGGGGCCACGGTTCAGCTGCGAGAGCGCGATCACCGGCAGCTCGAGCTCCTTGGCCAGAAGCTTCAGGTTTCGCGACATGTCCGAGACCTCCTGCTGGCGACTCTCGGAACGCTTGCCGCCCGACTGCATCAGCTGGAGGTAGTCGATGACCACGAGCTTGAGGCCGGCGCGCTGCTTGAGCCGACGGCACTTGGCGCGGATCTCCATCATCGACAGGTTCGGGGAGTCGTCGATGTAGAGCGGGGCCTGCGAGACATCCGGCATCCGGCGCGCCAGCCGGGTCCAGTCCTCGTCCGTCATGGTGCCGGAGCGCATGTGGTGCAGCGCGACCCGGGCCTCCGCCGAGAGCAGGCGCATGGCGATCTCGTTGCGGCCCATTTCGAGGGAGAAGATGACGCTCGGCAGGTTGTGTTTGATGGAGCAGGCCCGGGCGAAGTCCAGGGCGAGCGTCGACTTACCCATGGCAGGACGGGCCGCGATGATGATCATCTGGCCCGGGTGCAGTCCGTTGGTGAGCTGGTCGAGGTCGGTGAAGCCGGTCGGCACACCGGTCATCTCGCCGCTGCGGGAGCCGATCGCCTCGATCTCGTCGAGCGCGCCCTCCATGATGTCGCCGAGCGGCAGATAGTCCTCGGTGGTGCGCTGCTCGGTGACCGCGTAGATCTCGGCCTGGGCCGAGTTCACGATCTCGTCGACGTCGCCGTCGGCCGCGTATCCCATCTGCGTGATCTTGGTGCCGGCCTCCACGAGCCGTCGCAGCACGGCGCGCTCGTGGACGATCTCGGCGTAGTACGCGGCGTTGGCCGCGGTCGGCACCGACTGGACGAGGGTGTGCAGATACGAGGCGCCGCCGACGCGGGTGATCTCGCCGCGCTTGGTGAGCTCGGCGCCGACCGTGATCGGGTCGGCGGGCTCGCCCTTGGCGTACAGATCGAGGATGGCCGCGTAGACCGTCTCGTGAGCGGGCTTGTAGAAGTCGTGACCCTTGATGATCTCCACGACGTCCGCGATGGCGTCCTTGGAGAGCAGCATGCCGCCGAGCACCGACTGCTCGGCGTCGAGGTCCTGCGGGGGCACCCGCTCGAAGCCTGAGAGACCGCTGTCCCACGGGCCGCTGTCGCTGCCGCGGTCGTGCTGGTCCTCCCGGCCCCGTCCGCGTGCACGGCCCTCGCCGCGGGGTCGTGCGACAGGCAGCCGGTCACTCGGTCCGCTGTCGGCCCAGGGGTCGTCCAGGGGCTCGGGAATGCTCATCAAGCCACCTCCTCCCGTCCGCTCCGCGGACCTAGCCGTGCCACTCTTTCTTACGCCACGGCTCGGACAAACAAGAGGCTTTGACTCCGCTTCTGGCGCGTCGGGCGCCGGACCACGGTAGGCCCGCGGGCACCGTCAGCCAATCTGGTTATCCACAGGGCCTGTGGGTGAAGGACCAGATGCTGTGGAGAACTCCGCAGAACCTGTGCACGGACCGGGGGACAGCCATGTGGACAAACTCATAGCCGACCCTGACCCGCAGCTCTGACCTGGCCTTTTTCCATCCACGGGCTGTGGGGGAGAAAAACTTTCCCCTCCGGATCAAGATCAGAACAAACGGCGCACAGTCGAAGCCCGGAGCCCGCCGATTGTAAGGACCCCAACCACATTGCATCTCTTACCTGTGGAAGATTAGATTGGGACCCATGACCCAGGCTCCCCCGACCCCCAAGGCCGCCCGTCGGCAGCACGACCGAGAGATCATCTCGCTCGCCGTCCCGGCCTTCGGCGCGCTCGTCGCCGAGCCGCTCTTCCTCATGGTCGACAGCGCCATTGTCGGCCATCTCGGCACGCCGCAACTCGCCGGTCTGGCCATCGCGGCGGCCCTGCTCACCACCGCCGTGAGCGTCTTCGTCTTCCTTGCCTACGCCACCACGGCCGCCGTCGCCCGCCGCGTGGGAGCAGGCGATCTCCAGGCCGCGATCCGCCAGGGCATGGACGGCATCTGGCTCGCCCTTCTGCTGGGTGCAGCCGTCGTCGCACTCACGCTGCCCACCGCCCCCTGGCTGATCGATCTCTTCGGAGCCTCCGACACCGCCGCCCCGTACGCCATCACCTATCTACGGATCTCCAGCCTCGGCATCCCCGCCATGCTCGTCGTCCTGGCCGCCACGGGTGTCCTGCGCGGCCTCCAGGACACCCGTACACCCCTGTACGTGGCCATCGGCGGCTTCGCCGCCAACGCGCTCCTCAACGTGGGCCTCGTATACGGCGCCGGCATGGGCATCGCCGGCTCCGCATGGGGCACGGTGATCGCCCAGTGCGGCATGGCCGTCGCGTATCTCGTCGTGGTCATCCGGGGCGCCAGACGCCACGGAGCCTCCCTGCGTCCGGACGCGGCAGGCATACGCGCCAGCGCACAGGCAGGCGTGCCGCTCCTCGTCCGCACGCTCTCCCTGCGAGCGGTCCTGATGATCGCCACGGCCGTCGCGGCTCGCATGGGCGACGCCGAGGTCGCCGCCCACCAGATCATCCTGTCCCTGTGGAGTCTGATGGCCTTCGCCCTCGACGCCATCGCCATCGCGGGACAGGCCATCATCGGCCGCTACCTCGGTGCCGACGATGCCGAAGGGGCACGACAGGTCTGCCGGCGCATGGTCCAGTGGGGTGCGATCTCCGGCGTCGTCCTGGGCGCACTGATCATCGTCGCCCGCCCGCTCTTCATCCCGCTCTTCACCAGCGACACCACGGTCCAGGACACCCTGCTCCCGGCCCTGCTGGTCGTCGCCGTGTCGCAGCCGATCTCCGGAGTGGTGTTCGTCCTCGACGGCGTCCTGATGGGCGCGGGCGACGGCCCCTATCTGGCCTGGGCCATGCTGTTCACCCTGGCGGTCTTCGCCCCGGTCGCCCTCCTGATCCCCGCACTCGGCGGAGGGCTGACGGCTCTGTGGTGGGCGATGACGCTCATGATGACCGTGCGGATGCTGACGCTCTGGCTGCGCTCCCGCTCCGGCCGGTGGATCGTCACCGGAGCCACCCGCTGACCCCGCTGACGTGTTTCACGTGAAACGGCGGAAGGGCCGCACCCCGAGGGGTGCGGCCCTTCCGTACTGCTGAGAGCAGCGTTACGCGGCGACGACCTCGACGCCGAGCTTCGCGGCAACCTCGGGGTGCAGACGCACGGACACCTGGTGCGAGCCCAGGGTCTTGATCGGCGAACCGAGCTCGACGCGACGCTTGTCGACGTCGGGGCCACCCGCGGACTTGATCGCCGAGGCGATGTCGGCCGGGGTCACGGAGCCGAAGAGGCGGCCGGCGTCGCCGGAGCGAACGGCCAGACGCACCTTCACGCCCTCGAGCTGGGCCTTGATCTCGTTGGCCTGCTCGATGGTCGCGATCTCGTGGATCTTGCGGGCGCGGCGGATCTGCGCCACGTCCTTCTCGCCACCCTTGGTCCAGCGGATCGCGAAACCACGCGGGACCAGGTAGTTGCGAGCGTAACCGTCCTTGACGTCGACGACATCGCCGGCGGCACCGAGGCCAGAGACCTCGTGGGTCAGGATGATCTTCATTAGTCGGTCACCCTTTCCTTATCGCGCGGTGGACGTGTAGGGCAGCAGCGCCATCTCACGGCTGTTCTTCACGGCCGTGGCGACGTCACGCTGGTGCTGCGTGCAGTTGCCGGTCACGCGGCGGGCACGGATCTTGCCGCGGTCGGAAATGAACTTCCGCAGCATGTTCGTGTCCTTGTAGTCCACGTACGCGGTCTTGTCCTTGCAGAACGCGCAGACCTTCTTCTTAGGCTTGCGCACAGGCGGCTTCGCCATGGTGTTTCTCCTGTGTGATCAAGAAGTTTGGGTACGAACCCACTTCCAGGGGAGTGCCCTAGAAGGGGGGCTCGTCCGAGTAGCCGCCGCCGCTGGAGTTTCCACCCCAGCCGCCTCCGCCGCCCTGCTGCTGGCCGCCACCGGCCGGCGCGCTGGTCGCCCACGGGTCGTCGGCGGGAGCACCGCCGCCACCCTGCTGGCCACCACCGGAGCTTCCGCTCCAGTTGCCGCCGCCCTGCTGGCCGCCACCGCCGCCGTAGCCACCCTGGCCACCGCGACCCGTGGTCTTGGTGACCTTGGCCGTGGCGTTCTTGAGGCTGGGGCCGACTTCCTCGACGTCCAGCTCGTAGACCGTGCGCTTGACGCCCTCGCGGTCCTCATAGGACCGCTGCTTCAGCCGGCCCTGCACGACGACGCGCATGCCTCGCTGAAGCGACTCGGCGACGTTCTCCGCCGCCTGACGCCAGACCGAGCAGGTCAGGAACAGGCTCTCGCCGTCCTTCCACTCATTGGTCTGACGGTCGAAGGTGCGGGGGGTGGACGCGATACGGAACTTCGCGACCGCCGCACCGGACGGGGTGAAGCGCAGCTCGGGGTCGTCGACAAGATTGCCGACGACCGTGATGACGGTCTCGCCTGCCATTGGGTGAACCTCTCGGCGGGATTGCTTCTGGCTGCTTACTGCTACTCGAACCCGATGACCTCTGAGCTAGGTGCTCAGTGGGTCTCGGGACGGAGGACCTTGGTCCGGAGGACCGACTCGTTCAGGTTCATCTGGCGGTCGAGCTCCTTGACGACCGCAGGCTCGGCCTGCAGGTCGATGACCGAGTAGATGCCCTCGGGCTTCTTCTTGATCTCGTAGGCGAGACGACGACGGCCCCAGGTGTCGACCTTCTCGACCTTTCCGTTGCCCTCACGGACGACGGAAAGGAAGTTCTCGATCAGCGGGGAGACAGCGCGCTCCTCGAGATCGGGGTCGAGGATGACCATCACCTCGTAGTGACGCATGTGGAACCCACCTCCTTTGGACTCAGCGGCCACGGTCGTTCCGTGGCAGGAGGGTCGTGATGCGTAAGCAACGGTATCGGCCGCCACTGACAATCCCCTCGGCGAGCGAGGAGGCCGTCGGGGTCCTGGGTGGACCTGGGCAGACACCGGTGCAGACCGTACAGACTACCTGCACACCGGCTTCCGGTTGAAATCCGGTGGTGGGGGGACGCAATCTGTACACAGCGGACGTCGGCGGCGCTAGGATGCGCCGCCTTCCCGGAAGCCACGCCAGGAGGTGCCCCATGGCACAGGCAATGCGACCCGACCCCGGACATTCCCTTCTCGCCACCGATGGCAAGCCCCACCCGCTGCAGGACACGCTGGTCGGGGTGACGCTCTTCCTCGGAGTCCTCTCCTTCATCACCGCGCAGTTCCACGACCTCCATGTCCTGGCTTCCTGGGCAGGACTGATCGGCATCGGGACGGGCGCGTTCGGACAGTTCATCTCGGTGACCACGAGGGAACGCTTCGCCTTGATCGTCGGGCTCGGCGCCTCGGCTGTCGGCTTCTATCTCGGCATGTTCTACGGGGGCCTCGTCTGAGGCATCCCGAACCGGCCACCGGCCAAGGGACACACGCACAATCGGGGCGCTCCCCGGTCACAGTAGGCTTCGGCGCGTGAGCCGGAGCCCCTGTACCGATGGGGACACACCTGCCGAGGAGCGCCCCGCATGAGCCTGACCCTGAGGACCATCAGCCGTGAGCAGCATCTGGCATTCATCCAGAGCCAGCCCGCGGCGAGCCACTGCCAGGTCCCGGCGTGGGCTGATGTGAAGACCGAGTGGCGCTCGGAGAACCTGGGTTGGTTCGACAAGTCCGGCGAACTCGTCGGCGCGGGCCTCGTCCTCTACCGCCAGCTGCCGAAGATCAAGCGCTACCTGGCCTATCTGCCCGAGGGCCCGGTCATCAACTGGTACGCCCCCAACCTCGACGACTGGCTGCAGCCGATGCTCGCGCATCTCAAGCAGCAGGGCGCCTTCTCCGTGAAGATGGGCCCGCCGGTCGTCATCCGGCGCTGGGACTCCGCCGCCATCAAGTCCGGCATCCAGGACCCGGACGTGAAGCGCCTGAAGGACGTCGAGGCCTCGCACATCGAGCCGCGTGCCTTCGAAGTCGCCGACCGGCTGCGCAAGATGGGCTGGCAGCAGGGCGAGGACGGCGGCGCGGGCTTCGGTGACGTCCAGCCCCGCTATGTCTTCCAGGTGCCCCTCGCCAACCGCTCCCTCGACGACGTCCTCAAGGGCTTCAACCAGCTGTGGCGCCGCAACATCAAGAAGGCCGACAAGGCCGGTGTCGAGGTCGTCCAGGGCGGCTACGAGGACCTCGCCGAGTGGCAGCGGCTGTACGAGATCACGGCCGTCCGCGACCACTTCCGCCCGCGCCCGCTCTCTTACTTCCAGCGCATGTGGACCGTCCTCAACAACGAGGACCCCAACCGCATGCGCCTGTACTTCGCTCGCCACAACGGCGTGAACCTGTCCGCGGCCACCATGCTCGTGGTCGGCGGCCACGTCTGGTACTCCTACGGAGCCTCGGACAACATCGGCCGCGAGGTCCGGCCCTCGAACGCGATGCAGTGGCGGATGCTGCGCGACGCCTATGCGATGGGCGCGACCGTCTACGACCTCCGGGGCATCTCGGACTCGCTCGACGAGACCGACCACCTCTTCGGTCTGATCCAGTTCAAGGTCGGCACCGGCGGCGAAGCGGTGGAGTACGTCGGCGAATGGGACTTCCCGCTCAACAAGCTCCTGCACAAGGCACTCGACATCTACATGTCGCGCCGCTGACGGTTGCGTAGTCTCGTACGTAATCTCGTAGGTCTCGTACATACCTTTGATACACCGCAGCCATCAGAAAGGTTCCGGGCCGGCCATGGCGCTCTCCCTCTACGTCGACACCGCTCGCTGGCGGGCGCACCAGAAGACCGTGATCGACCAGTTCCCCGGACTGATCCCGGTCTGCAAGGGCAACGGCTACGGCTTCGGCCATGAGCGGCTCGCCGACGAGGCGGCCCGCTTCGGCTCGGACATGCTGGCCGTCGGCACCACGTACGAGGCCGCGAAGATCAAGGACTGGTTCGGCGGCGACCTGCTCGTCCTCACCCCGTTCCGGCGGGGCGAGGAGCCGGTGCCGCTGCCGGACCGGGTGATCCGCTCCGTGTCGTCCGTGGACGGCGTGCACGCCCTCGTGGGCGCGCGGGTCGTCATCGAGTGCATGAGCTCGATGAAGCGCCACGGCATCCTCGAGGAGGACCTCGGCCGGCTGCATGCCGCCATCGAGGACGTACGGCTCGAGGGCTTCGCGCTCCACCTGCCCCTGGACCGCACCGACGGCACCGACGCGGTCGAGGAGGTCATCGCCTGGATGGACCGCCTGCGGGCCGCCAGGCTGCCGCTGCACACCATGTTCGTGAGCCATCTGCGGGCCCAGGAGCAGGCCAGGCTCCAGCAGCAGTTCCCGCAGACCCGGTTCCGCGCCCGGATCGGCACCCGGCTCTGGCTGGGCGACCACGAGGCCACCGAGTACCGCGGCGCCGTCCTGGACGTCACCCGCGTCTCCAAGGGCGACCGCTTCGGCTACCGCCAGCAGAAGGCCGCCTCCGACGGCTGGCTGGTGGTCGTCGCCGGCGGAACCTCGCACGGAGTGGGCCTGGAGGCCCCCAAGGCGATGCACGGTGTCATGCCGCGCGCCAAGGGCGTGGCCCGCGCCGGCCTCGCGACCGTCAACCGGAACCTTTCGCCATTCGTCTGGGCCGGCAAGCAGCGCTGGTTCGCCGAGCCGCCGCACATGCAGGTGTCGATCCTGTTCGTCCCCGCCGACGCCCAGGAGCCGAAGGTCGGCGACGAACTGGTGGCCCACCTGCGGCACACCACCACCCAGTTCGACCGCCTCGTCGAACGCTGAGCTCCAGGGCCCCTGAAGGCCCTCTGGAGCCCCCAGGAGTCCCGTGCTAGTCCCGCGGGACTCCCCACTCCACCCGCGGGGCGTCCACGGCCATGGCGGCGTGCCGGGCCGGATGCGCGGCCCTGCCCCGCACGAAGACGTCCTCCGCGCCGTCCAGGACACCCCCTGAGGGGTCGTCCGAGCCGTCCTGTCGCACCACGTCCCGCTCGGGCGCCAGGATGTCCCGCACGATCACGGCGCACAGGTAGAGCGTGCCGAGGATGTGCAGCACGACGACGAAGTGGTAGCCGTCCGTCGGCAGGCCCTGCTTGTTGCCGCTCATGGTGAAGGCCAGGTACATCCAGATACCCAGGAAGTACATGACCTCGCAGGCCTGCCAGACCAGGAAGTCGCGCCAGCGCGGCCTGGCCAGCGCGGCGAGCGGAATGAGCCACAGGACGTACTGCGGCGAGTACACCTTGTTGGTCAGCACGAACGCGGCCACGGTCAGGAACGCGAGCTGGACGAAGCGGGGCCGGCGGGGTGCCGTGAGCGTCAGGACGCCGAGACCCACGCATGCGAGGAGCATCAGCAGGATCGCGAAGGTGTTCGCGGTGCTCGGCGCGATCGGCTCTCCGCTGCGCTGGCTGATCAGCAGCCAGAACGACCCGAAGTCGATGTTTCGGTCGGTACTGAAGGTGTAGAACTGCTTCCACCCCTCGGGCGCGAGCACCATGATCGGCAGATTCACCACGAGCCAGGCGCCCGCCGCACCGAGCAGCGCCGCCCCGAACTCCCGCCACCGCCAGGCCCGCCAGCACAGCAGCAGAAGCGGCCCGAGCAGCAGGACCGGGTAGAACTTGGCGGCGGTCGCGAGGCCGATCAGGATGCCGAAAGCGAGCGGCCGGCCGCGTGACCACATCAGGACGGCGGCGCAGGTCAGCGCGACGGCCAGCAGATCCCAGTTGACGGTGGCGGTGAGAGCGAACGCGGGCGCCAGGGCGACGAGCAGAGCGTCCCAGGGCCGACGGCGGTGGGTGCGCGCGACACAGACGGCCATCACGGCGGCGCAGATCATCAGCATGGCCGCGTTGACCATCCAGAAGATCTGCTCACGGTGCATCAGGTCGCTGCCGCCCGGCGTGAGCCAGGCCGCGACCTGCATGAACAGTCCGGTCAGAACCGGGTACTCCAGGAACTCTATGTCGCTGTTCAGGCGGTCGAAGTACGGCACCATGCCGTCGGCGAACCCGCGCCCCGCGAAGAGGTGCGGGATGTCGGAGTAGCAGGCATGCGTGTACTGGGACGTGGTGCCCCGGAACCAGGCCCAGTCGTAACACGGGACCTTCTGCACCATCCCGAGGGCAAACATCCCGATGGCCACCAGTGCGATCACCCGCACAGGGGTGAGGGCGCTCGTGCCGAGCAGTGCCCGGCGGCCGATCGGTCCGCCGATCAGTTCGCTGCCCGCCGCCGCGACCTCGTCGCGCTGGGTGGGGCACACCACCGGCGGGTCCTGCGGGCGGTCCTGAGGCGGACTCGTCTTGTGGAGGCTCGGCATGGGGACATCCTGCCGTACGTCCCCGGGAAACGGTGAGGGCCGCCGTACCCGGCCACGCACCTGGAGTACGTGTCGGATACGGCGGCCCTCAGGGCCGTACCGGGCGGGGCCCGGCGGGCGGATCAGCCGCCCAGCCCCCAGGTTCCACCGTTCGGCTTGCCTCCACCGCTGTCGTCGGTGGCTGTCGGCGAGGGTGACGTCGGCGTCGAGGTCGGACCGCCGTTGGAGGCCCCGCCGCTGTCGTTGCCGGACGTGGCGCCACCGTCCTGCCCGCCGTTGTCGTCGCACGGCCAGTCCCAGACATCACAGGTCTTGCCGGGCTTAGGCGAGTTGGTGGGCCTCGTCGAAGGGGTCTGCGACGGGGTGGAGGAAGGCGTCTCGGACGGCGTGTCCGAAGGCGTCGGCGTGGGGCTGGTCAGACCGCCACCGAAGACCGGGTCGAAGTCCAGGTCCTCCGGCTCCGGGAAGGACTTGACCTCGACGTCCTTGTGCGCGGCGGTCATGTAGTCGTGCCAGATCCGGGACGGGAACGAGGAACCGTGGATCTTCGGCTGGTCACCCGTGCCGTACATCTCCTCGAACTTGCGGCCCTGCTTGGTCTCGTCGTCGTCGAAGCGGTACATGTCGATCGCCGTCGACAGCTGCGGGGTGTAGCCCACGAACCAAGCCGACTCGTTGCCGTCGGTCGTACCGGTCTTGCCGGCGGCCTTCCGGTCGTCCAGCTTGGCCTTCTTACCGGTGCCCTTCTCGACGACGTCCGTGAGGACGTCGGTGATGTTGCTGGACACGGCGGTGGAGAAAGCACGCTCCGGCTTGGCCTTGTGCGTGTAGATCGGTTCGCCGTTCTCCTCCACCTTGGTGACGGAGAACGGGTCGTTCTGCTCACCGTTGTTCGCGAAGGTCGCGTAGGAACCGGCCATCCGGATCGCGCTCGGAGAGGAGATACCGAGGGAGAACGAAGGCACCTCGCCCTTCACCAGCGAGGTCTCCAGGAGACCCGCCTTCTCGGCTGCCTGGCGGACGTTGTCGATGCCGACGTCCATGCCGAGCTGCACAAAGGGCGAGTTGAGAGACTTGATCATCGCCAGCCGGAGGTCGGCCCTCTTGACGCTCGAGTTCTCATCGTTGTTCTGGAGCCACGGCTTGTCGTTCTCGTCCAGCCAGACCGAGCCGTCGTAGTTCTTGACCTTGTAGTCGTCCACGCCGCTGTAGAAGGTCTTGTCAGGGTCGACTGGGGTCCGGACGGAGGGGTCCTTGGGGTCGCGCACACCGTCGGTCATCGCCGCCGCGAGAACGAAGGGCTTGAAGGTCGATCCGACCTTGGCGCCAGTCTCGTCCGCGTTGTTGGTGAAGTGCTTGGTGGCGTCGGTGCCGCCGTAGATGGCGACGATCGCACCGGTCTTGGGGTCGACCGAGGCACCGCCGAACTGGACGTGGGTGTCCGTCTTCGGCCGCTTCTTCGGGTCGATGTACTCGTCGTAGATCTTCTTGACGGAGTCCTCGAGAGCCTTGACCTTCTTCTTGTCGAAGGTCGTGTGGATCTCGTATCCGCCCTCAGCCAGCTTCTTCTCGTCCATCCCCGGGTGGTTGTTGATGAAGTTGGCCTTGGCCGTGCTCACCAGATAGCCGATCTGACCGGTCAGCTGGGCGCTCTTCTTCGGCGGCTGCACCTTGGGGAAGTTCGGGTACTTCGCCCGCTCCGCGGCGTCGAGGCTGCCGTCGTTGACCATCTCGCCGAGGATCCACTGCCACCGCTCGGTGGCACGCGCCGTGTTCGCCTGAGGCGTCGCCTTCGGGTCGATGTCGGTGGAGCCCGCGGGGTCGAAGTAGGTCGCGCCCTTGAGCAGGGAGGCGAGGAAGGCGGACTCGCTGACGTTGAGCTTCTCGGCGTCCTTGTTGAAGTACGTCCGGGCCGCGGCCTGGATGCCGTAGGCACCGCGACCGTAGTACGCCGTGTTCAGGTAGCCCGCCATGATGTCGGGCTTCTCCATCTCGGCGCCGACCTTTATGGAGATGAAGAGCTCCTGGACCTTACGGGTCAGGGTCTGCGACTGGTCGTTGAGCATGTTGTTCTTCACGAACTGCTGGGTGATCGTCGAGCCACCCTGGGTCTGCCCGCCCTTGGCCATGTTCCAGACGGCACGACCGATACCCATCGGGTCGATGCCCGAGTCCTTCTTGAACGTCTTGTTCTCGGCCGCGATCACCGCGTCCTGCATGTGGATCGGGATCTTTGAGATACCGATGATCTGACGGTTGACCTCACCACCGGTCGCGGCCATCTGCGAGCCGTCGGACCAGTAGTAGACGTTGTTCTGCGCCGTGGCGGCATCGGCCGGCTCGGGGATCACCACCTGCGAGTACGCGATCGTCGCCGCACCCATCATGCCGCCGAAGAACACCAGGCAGAGCCCGGTGACCAGCTTCCACGAGGGCATCCAGCGACGCCAGCCGTACTTCCCGTACCGCGGGTAGTCGATGATCCGCTTCTTGCCCGGCGGACGGCCTCCACCGCGGCCGCGGCCCGGACCGCCCTGGCCGCCTCCGCCGCCACCTCCGCGCCGGCCGCCGCCGGGGCCACCGGGGCCGCCGGGGCCGCCGGCTCCGCCTCCGTCGGGGGCACGCCGTCTGCTGCCGCCGCGCTGTGCCGCGCGACGGGCCTCGGCCCGCCCTCCGTAGGTGCGCTCCTCTTCGTACCCGGACGAAGGGGATCCCGTACTCACGTCCCGCGACTGGGCCGACCTGCGGCCCGTGGGCTGCTGGGCAGCGCGTCGGGCCGCCGCGCGACCGCCACTGGGCGGCTGCGACTGCGGCATTTTGCGACGGTGCTCGCTCATCGAACGACTACTCCTCGGGCAGGCGCGTACGCCTGGAAGCGGCAGTTGAGTTCCGGTCCCCCCGAAATACGGACGGCCGAGCCTCATCGAAGACTCCTCCGTACCGCAGCCGGTCACCCGCATCACTGACGCCTTGCGGCGTCGCTCGGTTCCCGGTGCTCTGCATGCCGCACAGACTACGCACGGTCAAAACCTGCCTAGCGGCGAAGTTCACCCCAAATCAGGCAAGTCAATTGCTGTGAATTGACGATGTGATGCCGGTCACTGTGGCCCCACTTGTCGCAGGGGAGTGGCCGTTCTATCGTCATGATGTATCGAGTCGATACATCAGTGCGGCATAAGATCCCTGAAGACGGAGGAGGCGGCGGATGAGCAGACGCTCGGGAATCCTCGAGTTCGCCGTCCTCGGCCTGCTCCGAGAAGCGCCCATGCACGGGTACGAGCTGCGCAAGCGGCTCAACACCTCGCTGGGCATCTTCCGGGCCTTCAGCTACGGGACCCTCTATCCCTGCCTCAAGACGCTGGTCGCCAACGGCTGGTTGATCGAGGAGCCGGGAAGCGCCCCCGAGGACGCTCTCGCCGCTTCACTCGCAGGGCGCCGCGCCAAGATCGTCTATCGGTTGACGGGCGAGGGTAAGGAGCACTTCGAAGAGCTCCTCTCCCACACCGGCCCGGACACCTGGGAGGACGAACACTTCGCCGCCCGCTTCGCCTTCTTCGGTCAGACCGAGCGCGAGGTGCGGATGCGAGTGCTGGAAGGCCGCCGCAGTCGGCTGGAGGAGCGCCTGGAGAAGATGCGCGCCTCTCTGGCCCGCACGCGCGAGCGCCTCGACGACTACACACTCGAGCTTCAGCGCCACGGCATGGAGTCCGTGGAGCGCGAAGTGCGCTGGCTGAACGAGCTCATCGAGAGCGAGCGGGCGGGGCGGGATCAGCGATCCGGCCCCGACGCCCCCGAGGGCGCCGCTCGGCACGACAACGATTCTGGAGAAACGGGCGGCCTGCCCCGGCACGGGGGCAGTACCCGGCCGGATCCGTCCGACGACACCGCCAAGTGAAACCCTGCATCCCGCAGGGCTTCCACGATCACACAGGGAGCAACCGGAAATGGGTTCGGTTCGCGTAGCCATCGTCGGCGTGGGCAACTGCGCCGCCTCACTGGTGCAGGGCGTCGAGTACTACAAGGACGCCGACCCGGCGGCCAAGGTGCCCGGCCTGATGCACGTCCAGTTCGGCGACTACCACGTCGGTGACGTCGAGTTCGTCGCCGCGTTCGACGTCGACGCCAAGAAGGTCGGCCTCGACCTCTCCGACGCCATCGGCGCCAGCGAGAACAACACCATCAAGATCTGTGACGTCCCGAACACGGGCGTCACGGTTCAGCGCGGCCACACCTTCGACGGCCTCGGCAAGTACTACCGCCTGACCATCGAGGAGTCCGCCGAGGCTCCCGTGGACGTCGTCCAGGTCCTCAAGGACCAGCAGGTCGACGTGCTCGTCTGCTACCTGCCCGTGGGCTCCGAGGACGCCGCGAAGTTCTACGCGCAGTGCGCCATCGACGCCAAGGTCGCGTTCGTCAACGCCCTTCCGGTCTTCATCGCCGGCACCAAGGAGTGGGCGGACAAGTTCACCGAGGCCGGTGTCCCGATCGTCGGCGACGACATCAAGTCCCAGGTCGGCGCCACCATCACGCACCGCGTGATGGCGAAGCTGTTCGAGGACCGCGGTGTCCGTCTTGAGCGCACCATGCAGCTCAACGTCGGCGGCAACATGGACTTCAAGAACATGCTCGAGCGCGACCGCCTCGAGTCGAAGAAGATCTCGAAGACGCAGGCCGTCACCTCGCAGATCCCCGACCGCGAGCTGGGCGAGAAGAACGTCCACATCGGCCCGTCGGACTACGTGGCCTGGCTGGACGACCGCAAGTGGGCGTACGTCCGCCTGGAGGGCCGCGCCTTCGGTGACGTTCCCCTGAACCTGGAGTACAAGCTCGAGGTGTGGGACTCCCCGAACTCGGCCGGTGTCATCATCGACGCCCTGCGCGCCGCGAAGATCGCCAAGGACCGGGGCATCGGTGGCCCGATCCTCTCGGCGTCCTCGTACTTCATGAAGTCCCCGCCGGTGCAGTACTTCGACGACGAGGCCTTCGCCAACGTCGAGAAGTTCATCAAGGGCGAGGTCGAGCGCTAAGACGCCGATCGAGTTCTTCGATCGAGGGTCCCCGGTCTTTCGCCCGGGGGCCCTCTTCGTATGTGAGTCTTGCTGCCATGTCCGTCGTACGTGATCTGCGCGTACTCCTGCGCCTGACGAACTTCCGCCGCCTCCTCGCCGTCCGTCTGCTGTCACAGTGCGCCGACGGCGTCTACCAGGTGGCACTGGCCACGTACGTCGTCTTCTCCCCCGAGAAGCAGACCTCTCCTGCCGCCATCGCCTCCGCCATGGCCGTGCTCCTGCTCCCGTACTCCCTCGTCGGCCCCTTCGCCGGAGTCCTCCTGGACCGCTGGCAGCGACGCCAGGTCTTCCTCTACGGGAACCTGCTGCGAACGCTCCTCGCCTGCGGCACGGCCGTACTGATGCTGGCGTCCGTGCCCGATTGGCTCTTCTACGCCTCGGCCCTCTCGGTGACCGCCGTCAACCGCTTCGTCCTCGCGGGCCTCTCCGCCGCACTGCCCCGGGTCGTCGACGACGAACGGCTGGTCGTGGCCAACTCCCTCTCTCCGACGGCCGGCACCGTGGCGGCGACAGTGGGAGGCGGTCTGGCCTTCGGGGTGCGACTGATCTCCGAGGACTCCGACGCCGCGGTCGTGGCCCTGGGCGCTCTCCTCTATCTCTGCGCCGCCCTCGCCTCCCTGCGGATGCCCCGCGGGCTCCTCGGCCCCGACCCGGACATGATCCAGCCCCGGCTCGGCGCCGCGCTGGCTTCGACGGCCCGCGGCCTCAAGAGCGGGCTGCGCCATCTGGCCGAGCGGCGTCCCGCTGCCCGTGCGCTGGCGGCGATGACACTGATGCGCTTCTGCTACGGCGCGCTGACGGTGGCCGTGCTGATGCTCTGCCGCTACGCCTGGAGCACCACGGAGTCGGAGGGGCTGGCGCTGCTGGGGCTGGCCGTCGGTATCTCGGGCGCCGGCTTCTTCACGGCCGCCGTGATCGCGCCCTGGGCGATCGGGCGGCTCGGCGCCTTCGGCTGGATGGCCGTGTGCGCGGGTTCGGCCGCCGTTCTGGTTCCCGCGCTGGGGCTGCCCTTCGCGCAGACTCCGCTGCTGATCGCGGCATTCGTCCTCGGACTCACGACTCAGGGCGCCAAGATCGCAACGGACACGGTGGTGCAGACGTCGGTGGACGACGCCTACCGCGGGCGAGTGTTCTCGCTCTACGACGTCCTCTTCAACGTCGCCTTCGTCGGCGCCGCCGCCGTCGCGGCGCTGATGCTCCCGTCGGACGGCCGCTCCGCCCCACTCGTCGTACTGGTCGCCGCGGTCTATGCCTCGATCGCGCTGATGTTGCTGCGGCGACGGAAAGAGGGGCGATGTTTCACGTGAAACATCGCCCCTCTCGATCTCCGCGCCGTCGATGTTTCACGTGAAACATCGACGGCTGCGGCTCAGCTCTGGGTCGCCCACCACTCCTTGAGCGCCGCGACCGCCGCCTCGTGCTCCATCGGCCCGTTCTCCAGGCGCAGCTCCAGAAGGAACTTGTACGCCTGCCCGACGGCGGGCCCGGGCCGGATGCCCAGGATCTCCTGGATCTGGTTGCCATCCAGGTCGGGCCGGATCGAGTCCAGCTCCTCCTGCTCCTGGAGCTGCGCGATCCGCTCCTCCAGGCCGTCGTAGGCACGCGAGAGGGCTCCGGCCTTGCGCTTGTTCCGCGTCGTGCAGTCCGACCGGGTCAGCTTGTGCAGCCGCGAGAGCAGCGGGCCGGCGTCGCGTACATAGCGGCGCACCGCGGAGTCGGTCCACTCTCCGGTTCCGTAGCCATGGAAGCGGAGATGCAGTTCGACCAGGTGCGAGACGTCCTTGATCATCTCGTTGGAGTACTTCAGCGCCGTCATCCGCTTCTTGGTCATCTTCGCGCCGACCACCTCATGGTGGTGGAACGAGACCCGCCCGTCCTTCTCGAAGCGACGGGTACGCGGCTTGCCGATGTCGTGCAGCAGAGCGGCGAGCCTGAGCACGAGATCCGGCCCGTCCTCCTCCAGGTCGATCGCCTGGTCGAGAACGGTCAGGGAGTGCTCGTAGACATCCTTGTGCCGGTGGTGCTCGTCACTCTCGAGCCGCAGGGCAGGCAGCTCGGGCAGGACGTGATCGGCGAGGCCCGTGTCGACCAGCAGACCGAGGCCCTTCCGCGGGTACGCGGAGAGCAGCAGCTTGTTGAACTCGTCACGGACCCGCTCGGCGGAGACGATCTCGAGCCGGCCGGCCATGTCGGTCATCGCCGCGACGACCTCGGGGGCTACCTCGAAGTCGAGCTGGGCGGCGAAGCGCGCCGCACGCATCATGCGCAGCGGGTCGTCGGAGAAGGACTCCTCCGGCGTGCCGGGCGTCCGCAGCAGCCGCGCGGCGAGGTCGTCGAGCCCGCCGTGCGGGTCGATGAACTCCTTCTCCGGGAGGGCCACGGCCATGGCGTTGACCGTGAAGTCACGCCGGACGAGGTCCTCCTCGATGGAGTCGCCGTAGGACACCTCGGGCTTGCGCGAGGTCCGGTCGTACGCCTCGGAGCGGTACGTCGTCACCTCGATCTGGTAGCCGCTCTTCTGGCACCCGACCGTGCCGAAGGCGATCCCGACCTCCCAGACGGCGTCCGCCCACGGGCGGACGATCTTCAGGACGTCCTCGGGGCGGGCATCGGTAGTGAAATCGAGATCATTGCCGAGCCGGCCGAGCAACGCGTCCCGTACCGAGCCGCCGACCAGCGCGAGGCTGAACCCTGCCTCCTGGAAGCGGATGGCGAGGTCGTCGGCGACAGGGGATACGCGCAGTAGTTCACTGACCGCGCGGCGTTGCACCTGGCTCAGTGCAGTCGGGGTGTCTTCGTTGGCGTTCGGCACAACAGAAAAGGGTACGTGCCCCGACCCACGGCAGCGTCCCCGTTTTCCGTGGGCCGACCCTCTGCTCGCATCAGCTGGAGCAGTCCCCGGCACTTGGCCACAGCGTGCCTCGTTACCATGCGTGGACACAGCAACGGCGAACCACCGACACCACTGATACGACGAGGACGGGCGAACGCGTGGCCGAGGCGGCAGACATCCAGGGGACCGTCCCCTCACCTGCCCGCCGTTGGCTTCGGCGCACAGCGTCACTCCTCGCAGCAGCGCCGCTACTGGCCGGCCTCCTGCAGGGCGCGACGGCCGCTCCGGCGGCAGCATCCGAGGTGGCCTCCGGCTCCCGGACCGTCGATGTGTCCCTCAACACGCTCTCCCCGAGCGCACCGGTCGAGGGCGACACGCTCACCGTCTCCGGGCGGGTGACCAACCAGAGCAAGCAGGCGGTCACCAATGCCACGGTGGACGTCAGGGTCGGCCCCCGGATGACGAGCCGGAGCGAGATCGAGGCCGTCTCGAATCGCACGGGCTTCCACCCCGCCAGCGACCCCGCGCCTCTGGGCGGCAGCTACAAGGTCGCGATTCCTCAGCTGGCAGCCGGACTCAGCAAGGAGTTCTCGCTCTCCGTACCGGTCGCCAAGCTCGGGCTCGAGGAGGACGGGGGCGTCTACCAGCTGGGCGTCTCCCTCTCGGGGCAGACACCCGCGCAGTCGGGCGAGCGGGTCCTCGGTATCGAGCGGACCTTCCTGCCCTACCAGCCCGAGGCGACGGAGAAGAAGACCCAGCTCACCTACCTCTGGCCGCTGATCTCCTCGGCCCATGTGTCGGCGGAGACCGGCACGGACGACCAGCAGACGCCGGTCTTCGAGAACGACGAGCTGGCCGCCGAGCTCGCACCGGGCGGCCGGCTGGACCACATGGTGACGCTGGGCAAGGAACTCCCCGTCACCTGGGTGATCGACCCGGACCTGCTGGCCACCGTCGACGCCATGACGAAGAACTACCAGGTCAAGTCCGGCACGACGACCGTGCCCGGCAGGAACCAGGCAGTCGCCGAGCGATGGCTCGACGCACTGGAGAAGGCGGTGGTCGGACGCAAGGTCGTCGCCCTGCCGTTCGCCGACCCGGACATCGCCTCCCTCGCCCACCGGGGCAAGGACGTCCCCGGCTCCGTGAGCCATCTCCAGCCCGCGACGGAGCTGGCCGGGTCGACCGTGGAGACCATCCTCCACGTGAAGCCGTCCACGGACTTCTCCTGGCCCGTCGACGGAGCCGTCGACCCCTCGATCATGGATGTCGCGACCTCGGCCGGTGCCCGCAAGGTCATCGCCCGATCGGACAGCTTCCGGGACGACCTCCCGTACACCCCGACGGCGGCTCGGCCCATCGGTGGCGGCACCACCGCCGTCGTCAGCGACGCCTACCTGTCGACGGCGTTCGAGGGCGACATGCTCCCCGCCGGAAACTCCACGCTCGCCGTCCAGGAGTTCCTGGCCCAGACGCTCGCGGTGACCCTGGAGCAGCCGGACCTGCAGCGCAGCATCGTGGTCGCTCCCCAGCGGATGCCGACCACGGCCCAGGCGGAGACCATGGCGAACGCGCTGCGCGGCCTGTCCGCCCAGCGCTGGACGCAGTCCCTGGACCTGGTCGCCGCCTCCGCGGTGAAGCCGGACCCGGACGCGAACACCAAGGTGCCCGGCGCATCCCGCTACCCGCAGGCTCTGCGCAAGCAGGAACTGCCGGTGCAGGCCTTCCGCGAGATGCAGGACACCCGTGGGGCGCTCGACGACTTCAAGGTCATCCTGACCCAGCCGGACCGTGTGGTGACGCCGTTCGGCAACGCGATCAGCCGTGAGATGTCCACGTCCTGGCGCGGACAGGCGCCTGCGGCGTCGCTCTACCGGATCACGGTGCAGGAGTACCTGAAGACCCTCTCCAAGGGGGTCCAGCTGATCAGCAAGTCGGATCTCACGCTCTCCGGCCGCAGCGCCACCATCCCGGTGACCGTGCAGAACAAGCTGCTGCAAGGTGTGGACCATCTGGTACTGCGACTGACCTCCAGCAACAAGACCCGTCTGAAGCTCAACGGTGACGACGTCGCCGAGCTGCCCGTCAAGATCGGCGGCGGGCACAGCCAGTCGGTGAAGTTCACCGCCTCGGCCAACGCCAACGGCCCCGTGCCGATGACGGCCCAGCTGTTCACCGAGGACGGCACGCCGTACGGACAGCCGATGCAGTTCACGGTGAAGGTCTCCGAGATCACGCCGACCGTGATGCTCGTCATCGCCGGCGGTGTGCTGCTCCTGGTCCTCGCCGGGGCGCGGATGTACACCCAACGCAAGCGCGCGGCGGCCAGGAACGCCGAAGCGGAGGCGGCGGAGGAGAACGATCCCGAGCAGCCGAGTGACCCGACGCCGGACACCGGTCCCGAAAGCGGCGACCCGTCGGGCGCGGGTGAGAAGGTGGACCGTTGAGCGATGTCGTGGCCGGTCGGCCGGGGACGATGAGGTGGGGTAACCATGAACGCGCCGTACGACGGTGACCGCGGCCAGGGCGCGGGCGGCACCGAGCCGTCCGGTGGTACGCCCTCGGCGACCCCGGGACCCGGCCGGCCGCCGGCCCCTTCGCCGCAGCAGCCCGCCTCGGACCCGTACGCCCAGAACCAGTACGCCCAGGACCCCTACGTCGAGGACGCGTACACCCACGATCCCTACCGGGCGCAGGACCTCTCCGCTCAGGACCCGGTGACCGAGGCGCTCTACGACCGCGCGGCCCACCCTCCGCCGCCGCCTGGCACCTACCAGGAGCCTCAGCCGCTCTACCAGCAGCCGGCCGCGCCCGAGCACGCCCCAGACCCGCGGGTCTGGGCCCAGACCCCGGCGCCCGAGCCGGACGGCCCCTCACGCCATCTGCCGTACGGCGACGACCCCCGCACGGTCCAGTTCACCGGAGTGGACGACCTGGTGACCCGGGCCGGTGACGAGAAGCCCGAGCCGGACGCCTTCGCGCACCTCTACCGGGACCAGCAGACCCCCGGTCAGGTGCCCCCGCCCGCTCCGGAGCCGAACCCGATGCCCGCCCCCGCCCCGAAGAAGTCAGGCCGCGCCTCCGGGCTGCTCAAGTCGAGCGCGGTGATGGCAGCCGGCACGCTGGTCTCCCGCCTCACCGGCTTCGTCCGCAGCCTGGTCATCACCGGCGCGCTCGGTGCCGCGCTGCTCGGTGACACGTTCACCATCGCGTACACCCTGCCGACGATGATCTACATCCTGACGGTCGGCGGCGGCCTCAACTCGGTCTTCGTGCCGCAGCTGGTCCGCTCGATGAAGAACGACGAGGACGGCGGCGAGGCCTACGCCAACCGGCTGCTGACTCTGGTCATGGTGGCGCTCGGCGCGATCGTGGTCGTCGCGGTCTTCGCCGCCCCGCTGCTGATCCGGGCGATGTCGAACACCATCGCCGACGACGCGGCGGCCAACAGCGTCGCCGTCACCTTCGCCCGCTACTGCCTGCCCACGATCTTCTTCATGGGTGTCCATGTGGTGATGGGTCAGATCCTCAACGCCCGTGGCAAGTTCGGCGCGATGATGTGGACTCCGGTCCTCAACAACATCGTCATGATCGTCACGTTCGGTCTGTTCATCTGGGTCTACGGCACCTCCGCCGAATCCCAGATGGGCGTCCAGACCATCCCGGACGACGGCATCCGCCTGCTCGGCATCGGCACCCTGCTCGGCCTGGCCGTCCAGGCCCTGGCGATGATTCCCTACCTCCGCGAGACGGGCTTCCGGTTCCGCCCCCGCTTCGACTGGAAGGGCCACGGCCTCGGCAAGACGGTCAAACTGGCCAAGTGGACCGTGCTGTTCGTGCTGGCCAACCAGGCCGGTGTCCTGGTCGTGACGCAGCTCGCCACCGCGGCCGGTGAGGAGTCCGGCAGGGACGGCGCCGGCTTCCTGGCGTACTCCAACGCCCAGTTGATCTGGGGTATGCCGCAGGCCATCATCACCGTCTCGGTCATGGCAGCGCTGCTGCCCCGCATCTCCCGCGCGGCCCACGACAACGACCCCGGCGCCGTCCGCGACGACATCTCGCAGGGTCTGCGGAACTCCGCCGTCGCGATCGTCCCGGTCGCCTTCGCGTTCCTCGCGCTCGGCGTCCCGATGAGCACCCTGCTCTACGCCTCCAGCGGCATCGAGGCGGCCCAGGGCATGGGCTTCATCCTGATGGCCTTCGGACTCGGGCTCATCCCGTACTCGGTCCAGTACGTCGTCCTGCGTGGCTTCTACGCCTACGAGGACACCCGGACGCCCTTCTACAACACGGTCATCGTCGCCGCCGTCAACGCGGCCGCCTCGGCCGTCTGTTACTTCGTCCTGCCCGCCCGGTGGGCCGTCGTGGGCATGGCCGCCTCGTACGGTCTGGCCTACGCGGTCGGCGTCGGCGTCGCCTGGCGTCGCCTTCGCAACCGACTGGGTGGCGACCTGGACGGCGCCCATGTCATGCGGACCTACGCCCGTCTCTGCCTCGCCTCGCTGCCCGCCGCGATCGTGGCCGGAGCGGTGGGCTTCGGCCTGCTCCAGGTCGTCGGTGACGGCGCTCTCGGCTCCCTGGTGGCCCTGCTCGTCGGCGGTGCGGTGCTGCTCGGAGTCTTCTTCGTGGCGGCGAAGCGGATGCGGATCGAGGAGCTGAACTCCTTGGTCGGTATGGTCCGTGGACGTCTGGGTCGGTAGGGAAACCGGTCCCGCACAACCATCGTCGGCCGCCGCGTGTCGTGCATAGCGGCCGACTGTGGGCACAATTGGCTTGGCTGTTGGATGTGGCGCAACGGATGGGGAGGCAGGAACGACGGTGGCGGAACGTAGCACGGCTGCCGTCGACGTGGCCGACAACAGCGGTGACGACCCGCTGACCGCCAAGGCGGACAAGGCCGCGACCGACGGGGTGGCGGAAGCGCAGGACACGGCGGAGAAGTCCGCCGAGGTCGCAGAGGACGAGGCCGGGACCCGGCAGAACGGCGAACAGCCCTCCATCGAGACACCCGAACTGCACAGCGGGCACAAGTTGGCCAGGCGTTACCGCCTGGAGGAGTGCGTCACTCGTCTGGACGGATTCAGCAGTTGGCGTGCCGTCGACGAGAAACTGCGGCGAGCGGTCGGTGTCCATCTGCTGCCGGCCGACCACCCGCGGGCCCGTTCGGTCCTCGCGGCGGCCCGTTCCTCGGCGCTGCTCGGAGACCCCCGGTTCGTCCAGGTCCTCGACGCCGTGGAAGAGAACGATCTCGTGTACGTGGTGCACGAGTGGCTTCCCGACTCCACCGAGCTGACGACGCTGCTCGCCGCGGGTCCTCTGGAGCCGCACGACGCCTACCAGCTCGTCAGCCAGGTCTCCCAGGCGATGGCCGCCGCGCACCGCGAAGGGCTCGCCCATCTGCGCCTCACGCCGAGCGCGGTGCTGCGCAGCTCCACCGGCCAGTACCGGATCCGTGGCCTGGCCGTGAACGCCGCGCTGCGCGGGATCAGCGCGGAGCGCCCCCAGCGCACGGACACCGAGGCGATCGGCGCCCTGCTGTACGCGGCGCTCACCCAGCGCTGGCCGTACGACAGTGACGCCTACGGCCTCTCGGGGCTGCCCAAGGGCGTGGGCCTGCTGGCCCCCGACCAGGTGCGGGCCGGCGTCCATCGCGGCCTCTCCGAGATCGCCATGCGCGCCCTGGCCAACGACGGGGCCACCGCCTCGCGCCAGGAGCCTCCCTGCACCACCCCGGACGAGCTCGCCAAGGCCGTGGCGGCGATGCCCCGCATCCGCCCGCCGGAGCCCGAGTTCCCCACTCCGCCCGAGTACCAGCGCACCACCTACCAACAGGGCACGTACGGCCGCCCGCAGCAGCGCCCGGGCGCCGCGGTCACCCAGCCCGTGATGGCACCTCCGGCGCCGCTGGAGAGCCGTACGGGCAGGGCCCTGAAGTGGGCCGTGTCGGCGCTCCTCATCGCCGCGCTGGGATTGGGCAGCTGGCAGATCGCCGACCGTCTGCTGGACCAGAACAAGACCGACCAGCCCCAGCAGACGACCCAGCCGCAGGACGAAACGGACGAGAAGGAGCCGGCGACGGGCAAGGCCGTCGCGATCGTCGGCGCGCACGACTTCGACCCGCTGGGCGACGGCTCGGAGAAGCCCCAGGGCATAAAGAACGCCTACGACGGCGACCCGAGCAGTTTCTGGAACACAGACGGCTACTACAGCGCCGATTTCGGCCGACTCAAGTCGGGCGTGGGAATCGTCCTCGACCTGGGCAAGACGCAACAGGTCGGTTCGGTCGACATCTCGTTCATCGGCCACACCTCGGTGGAGCTGCGGACTGCCCCGGCGGATGCCAAGGAAGAACCGACGACCCCGGACGCCTTCGCCACAGGGGCCAAGGGATCCGGCGAGAAGGTGACGCTGAAGCCCGCGAAGCCGATCACGACGCGCTACGTTCTGGTCTGGCTGACGGAACTGCCGGGCAGCGACGAGGGCAACTTCCGCGGCAAGATCACGGACATCAAGATCACGAGCTGACGGCATCCGGGGAGGGGGCTCACCGTTGGACGAAGCCATAGGCGGCGACATCAGCGACCAGGATCTCCTGGCGCGCCATGTCGCGGGCGATCCCGACGCCTTCGGTGAGCTTGTACGGCGACACCGCGATCGGCTGTGGGCCGTGGCCCTGCGGACGCTGGGAGACCGCGAGGAGGCCGCTGACGCCGTTCAGGACGCCCTCGTCTCCGCCTTCCGGGCCGCGCATACCTTCCGGGGCCAGTCGGCTGTCACGACCTGGCTCCACCGGATCACGGTGAACGCGTGCCTCGACCGTGCGCGCAAGACCGCCTCCCGCAAGACCTCTCCCATGGACGACACGGCACGTTTCGAGCAGCTCCTCGAACCCGCCGAGTCCGCCGAGGCCCCGGCCGAGCGCCAGGACCTCCACCGTGAGTTGCTGGCTGCCCTCGCCAAGCTCCCCGAGGACCAGCGCGCCGCGCTCGTCCTGGTGGACATGCAGGGATACCCCGTGGCGGAGGCAGCCCGCATCCTGGATGTCCCCACCGGAACGGTGAAGAGCCGCTGTGCGCGAGGGCGGGCCCGGTTGCTGCCGATGGTCATCCATCTGCGCGCCGATACGGGGGGTAACGAGGCCACCGACCGGGGAAGGAACCGGACGCCGGGGACATCCGTCCCACCGGTGTCGGGGCCAACGGATAACGGATCGAATGGTCCGGCTGCTGTGAAGGGCGGAGGTGGGCGCGCGTGACTTCCACGACCGGCAGGGCCGACACAACACAGCACCCTGACGTCTCGGAGATCTCCGATCTCACCGAGGGGCTGCTTTCTCCGTCCCGCACCGCGGCCGTGAGAAGGCATCTCGACGACTGCTCTCTGTGCGCCGATGTACGGACCTCTCTGGAGGAGATCCGTGGGCTGCTCGGCACACTCCCCGGGCCGCCGCGGATGCCCGCCGAGATCGCCGGCCGCATCGATGCCGCCCTGGCAGCCGAAGCGCTCCTGAACTCCACCACGCGGGATGTCGACGCGCATGTTTCACGTGAAACAGCGAGCACCCCGACTCCACACCCCAGTCCGACGCCGGCGGCCACGGATCGTCCTGCCGGCCGCCCACGCGCCGCCACCGGCCCGGGCCGCCACAAGACTCGACGCCGCCGGATCGCCGCGCTCGGCGCGGTCTTCGGTGCCGCTGCGCTGGGCATGAGTCTCTTCTTCGTCCAGGGCGGCATCCAGACGCTCAGTGGCGAGTCGGGCGACAAGAAGACCGACACCGCCGCCAGCGGATTCGCCGCGGACCAGTTCGACGGCCGGCCGGTCGAGGTCCGGGTGCAGGACCTCCTGCAGACGCAGGGGACTCTCAAGGTCCCCGACAGCTCTCCTCCGGAGTCCATGTCCGCCGAGAACGGTGGTGACACCACGAAGCGGGGCATGGCGGAGTCTCTGCCCAGTTGCGTCAAGGCCGGGACGGGCCGGACCGACACGGTTCTCGCCTTCCAGAGGGGCGAGTACCAAGGCACCCCGGCCTATCTCGTCGTGCTGCCTCAGGGAACCGCGGGCACGCATGTGCAGGCATTCGTGCTGGACGCCTCCTGCGCCGACGGCGGCGGACAGGCCAAGGCCGAGGTTCTGATGACGAGGTCCTACCCCCGCTCCTGACATAGACGCCGTGCCGCGCGGCGGTCTCGGGAATGCTCGCCCCTTAGGATCCGTTGGGTGGGGTGAGAGTCACCGATCGACCGCCCCGTAGGTAGTAGGCAGTCTGCAGAGACGAGGAAGAAACCCGTGAGCGACGTCCGTAACGTGATCATCATCGGCTCCGGGCCCGCGGGTTACACCGCTGCGCTCTACACGGCGCGTGCGTCGCTGAAGCCGCTGGTCTTCGAAGGTGCTGTCACCGCTGGTGGCGCGCTGATGAACACGACCGACGTGGAGAACTTCCCCGGCTTCCGTGACGGCATCATGGGCCCGGACCTGATGGACAACATGCGCGCCCAGGCCGAGCGCTTCGGTGCCGAGCTGGTCCCCGACGATGTCGTCGCCGTGGACCTCACCGGAGAGATCAAGACCGTCACGGACACCGCCGGCACCGTGCACCGTGCGAAGGCCGTCATCGTCACCACCGGCTCCCAGCACCGCAAGCTCGGGCTGCCCAAGGAGGACGAGCTCTCCGGCCGCGGTGTCTCCTGGTGCGCCACCTGCGACGGGTTCTTCTTCAAGGACCAGGACATCGCCGTCGTCGGCGGCGGCGACACCGCGATGGAGGAGGCCACCTTCCTCTCGCGCTTCGCCAAGTCCGTCACGATCGTCCACCGCCGGGACTCGCTGCGCGCCTCCAAGGCGATGCAGGACCGCGCCTTCGCCGACCCGAAGATCAAGTTCGCCTGGGACAGCGAGGTCGCCGAGATCCACGGTGACCAGAAGCTCTCCGGTCTGACCCTGCGCAACACCAAGACGGGCGAGACCAGCGAGCTGCCGGTGACCGGTCTCTTCATCGCCGTGGGCCACGACCCGCGCACGGAGCTCTTCAAGGGCCAGCTGGAGCTGGACGAGGAGGGCTACCTCAAGGTCGACGCCCCGTCGACGCGGACCAACCTCTCCGGTGTCTTCGGCGCCGGTGACGTCGTCGACCACACCTACCGCCAGGCGATCACCGCTGCCGGCACCGGCTGCTCCTCCGCGCTCGACGCCGAGCGTTTCCTGGCCGCCCTTGCCGACAACGAGAAGGTCGCCGAGCCGGCGACGACTCCCGCGGTCTGACCCACCCGGCTTTCCCCACCCCACACCCCGCGAAGTTAAGGAGGTCGCCGTGGCCGGCGCCCTGAAGAACGTGACCGACGCTTCCTTCGAGGAAGACGTCCTCAAGAGCGACAAGCCCGTCCTGGTGGACTTCTGGGCCGCCTGGTGCGGTCCGTGCCGCCAGATCGCCCCGTCGCTCGAGGCCATCGCCGCCGAGCACGGCGAGATCGAGGTCGTGAAGCTCAACATCGATGAGAACCCGGCCACGGCTGCGAAGTACGGCGTCATGTCCATCCCGACGCTGAACGTCTACCAGGGCGGCGAGGTCGTGAAGACGATCGTCGGCGCCAAGCCGAAGGCCGCGATCCTCCGCGACCTCGAGGGCTTCGTCGAGGCCACTGCCTGACGCCTCTGTTTCACGTGAAACACGAACGGCCCGCCTCCGGATGGAGGCGGGCCGTCGTCGTCGGAGGGTTCGCCCTCACAGGGGCCGCAGGGCCGGCTCCTTCTGGACGGCGCCCAGGAGCCGGTCCAGCGCCAGTTCGACGTCCTCCTTCCAGGAGAGCGTCGTCCTGAGTTCCAGCCTCAGCCGCGGATGGCTCGGATGGGGACGCACGGTCTTGAAGCCCACGGCGAGAAGATGCTCCGCAGGCAACACACAGGCCGGCTCCTTCCATCGCGCGTCCCCGAACGCCTCGATCGCCTTGAACCCGCGCCTCAGCAGATCCTTCGCAACGGTCTGCACCATCATCCGGCCGAGTCCCTGCCCCTGGTACCCCGGCATGATCCAGGCCGTCATCAACTGCACCGAGTCAGCAGAGACCGGACTCGTGGGGAAGGCCATGGAGCGCGGCACATACGCCGGGGGTGCGTAGAGAACGAAGCCGACGGGGACCTCGTCCACATAGACCACCCGCCCACAGGATCCCCACTCCAGCAGAACCGCGGAGATCCATGCCTCCTTCTCCAACTCCGGCCGACCCGCCTTCACCGCAGCCTCTCCGCTCACGGGATCCAGCTCCCAGAAGACGCAGGAGCGGCACCGCTTGGGGAGGTCCGGAAGGTTGTCCAGAGTGAGCGGTACGAGCCGACGCCCCACGGCTGTTCCTCGCTTCCCATGGCCATCGCAGTACGGATACGCCCTCACAGAATCGTATCGATGGGGCGATCAGGGCGATACCGCACTCAGGCAAAGGGGCGGGCCGTGTCCCGGCTTTCACCGGAACACGGCCCGCCCTGAAGGCTCCAGAAGGCGGATCAGCCCTCCTCGTCCTCCTCGTTCTGCTCGGAGTTCACCTGGTCCAGGACACGCCCCTCGCCCGGAGCGAGCGTCGAGAGAATGCGGTCCAGATCCTCTATCGAGGCGAACTCGACGACGATCTTTCCCTTCTTCTGCCCCAAGTCGACCTTCACGCGGGTCTCGAAGCGATCCGAGAGCCGGGTCGCCAGACCCGTCAGTGCCGGGGAGACGCGCGCCCCCGCCCTCGGCCCCTTGGCCTTCGACGTGGCGGTGGGCTCCGAGCCCATCAGCGTCACGATCTCTTCGACCGCGCGAACCGAGAGCCCCTCGGCCACGATTCGGTACGCCAGCTTGTCCTGGGTCTCCGGGTCCTCCACGGAGAGCAGGGCACGGGCATGACCGGCCGACAGGACACCGGCCGCGACCCGTCGCTGGACCGGAGGCGACAGCCGCAGCAGACGCAGCGTGTTGGAGACCTGCGGACGCGAGCGTCCGATGCGGTCGGCCAGCTGGTCGTGGGTGCAGTTGAAGTCCTTGAGCAGCTGGTCGTAGGCCGCGGCCTCTTCCAGCGGGTTCAGCTGTGCCCGGTGGAGGTTCTCCAGGAGGGCATCCAGGAGAAGCTTCTCGTCCTCCGTGGCTCGAACGATCGCGGGGATGCGCTCCAGGCCGGCCTCACGGCACGCCCTCCAGCGACGCTCGCCCATGATGAGCTCGTAGCGCTCGGCACCCAGCTGCCGCACGACGACCGGCTGGAGCAGACCGACCTCCTTGATGGAGGTGACCAGCTCCGCCAGAGCATCTTCGTCGAAGACCTCGCGCGGCTGCTTCGGGTTCGGCGTGATGAAGTCCAGCGGCAGCTCGGCGAAGTGCGCCCCTGCGGGGGACTCCGGCTCCTCGACCACCACGGTCTCGATCACGGGAACAACCGAGTCCGGGGACTGCGGGCTCTGAGGAAGAGTTGCCACCTTCGCGGCAGCCACACCTCGCTCCGAGGACAGGGCCGGAGCCGCTCCGGGGGAGGCAGCGCCCGCCCCCACACTCACGGCCGGCGCCTGCCGCTCCTGGGGAGCAGCAGGGATCAGCGCACCGAGCCCACGCCCCAACCCCCTACGTCGCTCACTCACTGGATCCCCTCCGACATGCTTGGCTGGCTGTTCTGGTGGCCCACGTGGGCATGCTGCGGGTCGTACTGGATGCCGACACCCCGCAGCGCGATCTCCCGGGCCGCCTCGAGATACGACAGCGAACCACTCGAGCCCGGGTCGTAGGTGAGGACGGTCTGGCCGTAGCTCGGCGCCTCCGAGATGCGCACGGATCGCGGGATGCTGGTCCGCAGCACCTCCTCGCCGAAGTGGGTGCGCACCTCGTCGGCGACCTGCGAGGCGAGCCTCGTCCGGCCGTCGTACATGGTGAGCAGGATCGTCGAGACATGAAGCGTGGGGTTGAGGTGCCCACGCACCAGGTCGACGTTCCGCAGGAGCTGGCCCAGGCCCTCCAGCGCGTAGTACTCGCACTGGATCGGGATCAGCACCTCGGCCCCCGCCACCATGGCGTTGACCGTCAGCAGGCCGAGCGAGGGCGGGCAGTCGATCAGGATGTAGTCCAGCGGCTGCTCGTACGCCTGGATCGCTCGCTGCAGTCGACTCTCCCGCGCCACCAGCGACACCAGCTCGATCTCCGCACCGGCGAGATCGATGGTGGCGGGAGCGCAGAAGAGACCTTCGACATCCTGAACGGGCTGCACCACATCGGAGAGCGGCTTGCTCTCCACCAGGACGTCATAGATCGAGGGAACTTCGGCATGGTGGTCGATACCCAGGGCCGTGGAGGCGTTGCCCTGCGGGTCGAGGTCGATGACCAGGACGCGCGCCCCGTGCAGCGCCAGGGAGGCGGCAAGGTTGACCGTCGTGGTCGTCTTGCCGACACCGCCCTTCTGGTTGGCAACCACCATCACGCGTGTCTGTGCAGGCCGGGGAAGACCCTCGCCGGCACGCCCCAGTGCCTCTACTGCCAGTTGGGCAGCACGACCAATGGGGGTGTCGTCCATCGGGGGCGGTGTTTCACGTGAAACATCCTCCCCCACCGATTCGGTTCGGGGACCGGGGACCGGATCGGTCATCGGTCCCGCGATGTTGGCGTCGGACCGCAAGGATTCACTCTCCTCGGCTTCAGGCTCGCGATGAGCAGAGCCTGCCATGCTTTCGGGGTCGTGAACCAGCGAGGCCCGTGGTTCTGTGGAGGAATCCACCTCTGTGGACAATCCCGTCCCTCTCGCGAGTGGCTTTGCGAGAGGTTTGCGGTCCCGGGGCGTGGCAGCCGCGCGGCCGCGGCTGATGATCCCCTGCAGCAGTGAGCGACGTTTCACGTGAAACACGATGCACTCGCCGCCCACGCAGGACCGCTCGACACTCCGAAATACGTACGTATGGCAGCTTGTACGGCTCAGTCGAGCCGCGTTGACGACTCAATCACGCCGCATTGACGGATCAGCGGCGACGACGCGTCCGGCTGGTACGGGCGGCCTTGGCGCGCTTTGCGGCGAACCTCACACCGCCCGGGCTCTCGCCGACCTCCACCCGTACGACGGTCGACAGCGGATCCACGATGCCCTCGCCGACCTGAACCACGGAGGTTCCCACCACGCCGAGCTTGGAGAGCGCGGCGCGGGCGCCGTCGATCTCCTCCTCGGCCGTGTCGCCCTTGAGGGCCAGCATCTCGCCGTACGGACGCAGCAGCGGGACTCCCCAGCCGGCCAGCCGGTCCAGCGGCGCCACGGCGCGCGCCGTCACGACGTGCACGGGCGGGAGCTTGCCGAGCATCTCCTCGGCGCGGCCGCGCACCACGGTGACATGGTCCAGACCCAGCAGCTCCACGACCTCCTGGAGGAAGTTCGTACGGCGGAGCAGGGGCTCCAGGAGCGTGATCTTCAGGTCCGGCCGTACGAGGGCCAGGGGGATACCAGGCAGCCCGGCGCCCGAGCCGACGTCGCACACGGTGACGCCCTCGGGCACCACCTCGGAGAGCACCGCGCAGTTCAGCAGGTGCCTCTCCCACAGTCGGGGAACCTCACGCGGGCCGATCAGCCCGCGCTTGACGCCCGCGTCCGCGAGGAGCTCCGCGTACCGGACGGCCTCCGGGAAGAACTCACCGAATACCGTCCGCGCCTGTTCGGGCGCAGGGGGGAGCTCCGCTGCCTCCGTCACGGGAACCGTCCTTCCGCACCGCACACATAGGTGCGAGCGCACTGTGGTGGCTGACTATCAGGCTGACAAGATCGGCCCCGCCTGCGAGCAGACGGGGCCGACTCTGCGAGAGGGGTCAGGCAGGGAGTACGACGACGAAGCGCTGCGGCTCCTCGCCCTCGGACTCACTGCGGAGACCGGCCGCGGCGACCGCGTCGTGCACGACCTTGCGCTCGAACGGCGTCATCGGGTCCAGCTTGACCGGCTCACCGGTCGACTTCACCTCGGACGCGGCCTTGGCGCCGATCTCGGCGAGTTCCTCGCGCTTCTTGGCGCGGAACCCGGCGATGTCGAGCATCAGCCGGCTGCGGTCACCGGTCTCCCGGTGCACGGCCAGTCGGGTCAGCTCCTGGAGCGCCTCCAGCACCTCGCCGTCACGGCCCACGAGCTTCTGCAGGTCGCGGCTGCTCGAGTCGCTGACGATCGAGACCGCCGCTCGGTCCGCCTCGACGTCCATGTCGATGTCGCCGTCGAGGTCGGCGATGTCGAGCAGACCCTCGAGGTAGTCGGCCGCGATCTCACCCTCCTGCTCCAGGCGGGTCAGGGTGTCGCCACCCTCGGCGGCGGCGGAGATGGTGCCTTCCGTCACGGATGGACTCCTTCTACTTCTTGGACGACGGGTGCTTCGGGCGCTGCTGGCCCTTGCGCTGACCGGACTTGGCCTGACGGTTACCGCCGGAGTTGGCCCGGCTCGGACGCGCGGGCTTGTCGCCCTGATCCGCGTCCTTGGCCTCGCTCTTCGCCTCGTCCTGCGGCTTCTTCTCCAGCGAGGTGGTGGGCTTCTCGCCGGACGTCTCGGAATCCTCGGCGTCCTCGGACTTCGCCGTGGAGTGCTGGGCCGCGGCCTGACGCTTCGCCTTGGTCTGGCGCTTGGGCTGCTGGCGCTTGGCGGCGGCACCGCCCTCGACCTCGGCCGCGACGGTGTCGCTCTTGATCACGGTGCCGTCGACCTGGGGGGCGAAGCCCGCCTTGGCCAGGCCCGAGAAGAAGCGGCGCTCGTTCTCGTTGCGATCAGCGCCCTTGGCGACGATGGCCTTGACGATGTTCTTCCGGCGGCGACCGCGGACCTCACCGTGCGACCCGACGCTCTTCAGCAGGCGCTGGAGGTAGGCGTCCTGAGCCTTGCTGCCCGGGGTGGGGTTCTGGCTGATCACGTACATCTGCTGGCCCATGGTCCACACGTTGGTGGTCAGCCAGTAGACGAGGACACCGACGGGGAAGTTGATACCCATGACGGCGAAGATCACCGGGAAGATGTACATGAGCATCTTCTGCTGCTGCATGTACGGCGTCTTCACCGAGAGGTCGACGTTCTTCATCATCAGCTGGCGCTGCGTGTAGAACTGCGAGGCCGACATCATGATGATCATGACCGCGGTGACGATGCGGACCGAGGTCAGCGAGGCGTCGAGAGCGGCGACCTCGGCGGCACTGTCGGTGAAGGTGGCGGCCAGCGGAGCGCCGAAGATGTGCGCCTGGCGGGCACTCTCGAGCAGCGGCTGATCGATGACGCCGATCGTCTTGCCCTCGGCGATGTGGGACAGCACCGAGTACAGGGCGAAGAAGAACGGCGACTGCGCCAGGATGGGCAGGCACGAGGAGAGCGGGTTGGTACCCGTCTCCTTGTACAGCTTCATCATCTCTTCGGACTGACGCTGCTTGTCGCTCTTGTAGCGCTCCTGGATCGCCTTCATCTTCGGCTGGAGCGCCTGCATGTTCCGCGTCGACTTGATCTGCTTCACGAAGAGCGGGATCAGACAGATACGGATCAGCACCACGAGGGACACGATCGACAGGCCCCAGGCCCAGCCCGTGTCAGGGCCGAAGATCGCCCCGTACAGCTTGTGGAACTGGACGATCACCCATGAGACAGGTGTGGTGATGAAGCTGAAGAAATTGGCAATCGTGTCCACTAATCAGGCTCCTTGAGCATTGGGCGAGGTCTCTGCGGCCGGGCTCGTCTCGGCGGTGGACCCGCCCTTGTCGCCACGCAGCGCGTTCCGCAGCAGTTCATGCCAGCGAGGACGCTTGCGCGGAGGCACGTGGTCCACGCCGCCGGGCGACCACGGATTGCACCGCAGGATGCGCCAGGCGGTCAGGGCTGTGCCCTTGATCGCGCCATGCCGGTCGATGGCCGTGAATCCATAGTGGGAACACGACGGGTAGTACCGGCAGACGGGCCCGAGGAGCGGGCTGATCGTCCACTGGTACAGCTTGATGAGAGCCAGCAGCGGGTACTTCATCGCGTGCCCCCTCCCAGGAGCCGCTGAAGAGCGGTGTCCAGGTCTCGGGCCAGCTGTGCGTGATCGGCGTCGCCGGCTCCGGGCAACGCCCGTACGACCACCAGGCTACCGGGGGGCAGCTCGGACAGTCGTTCGCGGACGAGATGGCGCAGGCGTCGCTTTACCTGATTGCGTACGACGGCACCGCCCACGGCCTTGCTCACGACGAAACCCGCACGTGCCGGGGAAGCGCTCTCCCCAGGCGCGTGCGGGTTCGTTGCACCGCTGTTCAGGTGGACGACGAGGAGCGGGCGACCGGCCCGGCGCCCTCGGCGTACCGCGGTTGCGAAGTCCTCGCGCCGCCTCAGCCGATTCTCGGTAGGCAGCACGTCATGACCCGTTTAAGCGGATCAGGCGGACAGGCTCGAGCGACCCTTGGAACGGCGGTTCGCCAGGATGGCGCGACCGGCGCGCGTACGCATCCGCAGGCGGAAGCCGTGGGTCTTGGCGCGGCGACGGTTGTTCGGCTGGAAGGTGCGCTTGCTCACTCGGGGGCTCCAGAAATGATTCGTAGATGGCGGGACATCGCCTGGCTGTCACCGTGCGCCCACGAGTAGCTCGCAATACGCCCGAGTGCACCGCTTCACGATCACAGACCGTGATCTTTGCCCATCGGAGGCAGGCGGCAGCAGCCATCGACAACTCGACCTGGTTACGGTACGCGCGGCTACGCCATCCGGTCAAACCGACCGATCACCGGGGTCCATTGTGCACAGGCTGTGGACAACAACTTGAACGAGGTCAGCCGCCGCGACTACCGTGGCTGGACTCCTCAATCTTTTTCCGTTCTGTCCTTACCTGTCCTAGACGGAACTTCGACCCACCGTCCCGAGAACCACACATTCGTGGGACCTGCGAGAAAGCGTGCCCTGTGGCTGACGTACCTGCCGATCTTGCCGCAGTGTGGCCACGCGTGCTCGAGCAGCTCCTCGCGGAAGGCCAGCAGGGCATCGAGCCCAAGGACAAGCAGTGGATCGAGCGCTGCCAGCCTCTCGCACTGGTGGCCGACACCGCACTGCTCGCCGTCCCCAACGAATGGGGCAAGCGAGTTCTCGAAGGACGCCTGGCTCCGCTGATCAGCGAGACCCTGAGCCGCGAGTGCGGCCGCCCGATCCGGATCGCGATCACCGTCGACGACTCGGTCGGCGAGCCGACTCCGCTCGCCCCTCCGGTCCAGCAGCAGCCGCCGCGCTACGACGAGCGGCCGCCGGCGGAGTCCTACGACAAGTACGACGGCTACGGTCACCGGCCCATGCCGGACGACGGGCTGCCCACGGCGCGCCCCGCCTACCCGGACTACCAGCAGCAGCGCCCCGACCCCGGCTCCTGGCCGCGCACCCAGGACGACCTGTCCTGGCAGCAGCCGCGGCTCGGCTCGTTCCAGGAGCGCGATCCCTACGCGGGCCCGCGTAGGGATCAGCCCCAGCAGCCGCGGTACGACGAGCGGCCGTCCGCCTACGACCAGCCGCAGCGGCCGGAGCGGGCCGAGCTGCCCGACGCTCCGCGCCCCGGTACGGGCCCCGGTCTCCGACCGGGCGGACCGGTACCGGGTCCCGTGGGCGGCGGCGTCTCCTCCACCGGACAGGCTTCCGCGGCCGGTGCCCCGGGCGAGCAGCACGCACGGCTGAACCCCCGATACCTCTTCGACACCTTCGTCATCGGTTCCTCGAACCGGTTCGCCCACGCCGCCGCGGTCGCGGTGGCCGAGGCGCCGGCGAAGGCGTACAACCCGCTCTTCATCTACGGCGAGTCGGGTCTCGGCAAGACCCACCTGCTGCACGCGATCGGGCACTACGCGCGCAGCCTCTACCCGGGCACGCGCGTGCGGTACGTGAGCTCCGAGGAGTTCACCAACGAGTTCATCAACTCGATCCGCGACGGCAAGGGCGACACGTTCCGCAAGCGCTACCGCGACGTGGACATCCTCCTGGTCGACGACATCCAGTTCCTCGCGAGCAAGGAGTCGACGCAGGAGGAGTTCTTCCACACCTTCAACACGCTCCACAACGCGAACAAGCAGATCGTGCTCTCCTCCGACCGGCCGCCCAGGCAGCTGGTGACCCTGGAGGACCGGCTCCGCAACCGCTTCGAGTGGGGCCTCACCACCGACGTGCAGCCGCCGGAGCTGGAGACGCGGATCGCGATCCTCCGCAAGAAGGCGGTACAGGAGCAGCTCAACGCCCCGCCGGAGGTACTGGAGTTCATCGCGTCCCGCATCTCGCGGAACATCCGTGAGCTGGAGGGCGCGCTGATCCGGGTGACGGCGTTCGCGTCGCTCAACCGGCAGCCGGTGGACCTGGGTCTCACCGAGATCGTCCTCAAGGACCTGATCCCGGGCGGCGAGGACTCGGCGCCGGAGATCACGGCGCCGGCCATCATGGCGTCCACGGCCGACTACTTCGGACTCACGGTGGAGGACCTCTGCGGGTCCTCGCGCAGCCGGGTCCTGGTGACGGCCCGCCAGATCGCCATGTATCTGTGCCGGGAGCTGACGGACCTGTCGCTGCCGAAGATCGGTGCGCAGTTCGGCGGACGCGACCATACGACGGTGATGCACGCGGACCGGAAGATCCGCGCGCTGATGGCCGAGCGGCGCTCCATCTACAACCAGGTCACCGAGCTGACCAACCGCATCAAGAACGGCTGAGGCGGCCGCTCAAGCGGCTCACAGCGCGGCTGAGACGGCGGCTCAAGCGGCTCACGGCACGGCTGAGAGCCGCTCCGCACCCCTCGAAGGGCGCTCCGGGACACCTCCCGGGGCGCCCTTCGCCGTTTCCCACACGCTTGTGCACAGCCGTGCTGTTCGAATCCATGGAGCGAGTGGCGCGTTCTCCACAGATTGGGGGATGATCTTCCGTCCACAGGGTGGGGACTGCGGAGTTATCCGGATCGAATCCACAGGCGCGTCGGCTGAGAGGTCATCACTCCAGGTCAGGTGGGTGTGGATTTGTTGGCAACCGTGATCCACAGGCTGTGGACGAATCTTTCGTCCACAGGGGGTCCTCTCGGTTGTCCACCGGCGGCCCACAGGCTGGCGTCGGTTGCCCACAGCTTCTCCACACCGCTGTCCACCGTTCGGCAACAAAACACCCGGCATCACCGCGTCGAGTGAAAGCGGTCACACCAAGGGAGACGGTTGGGCTGTGGGGAACGTGGGTAAAGCTGGGGACAGCACTGGGGAGAACTCCAGGTTGCCTGTGTACCGGGTGTGCAGAACTTTCGGGTGTCCACAGAACACCCCGGTTGTCCACCGGGTCCACCCACAGGGGCAGTGGACAAAAAACCGGCGTTGACCTGCGCATATGACGTTATCCACGGTTTCCACAGGCCCTACTACTACTCCCACATAGAGTTAGCCCGGAATCCGCTTCGAAGTGGGACCTGTGCACAACTCGGCGCCGGAGCCTCGGCGGCCTCTTGTCGCGACTTGACCCCGAGCCGCACCGAGTGTCGGCGGCGTACGTCAGACTGGTTCCCGCAGTCGACGAAGAGCCAGCAACAAGCAGGAGGCGGTTCCGGTGAAGATCCGGGTGGAGCGCGACGTACTTGCCGAGGCGGTGGCCTGGGTGGCCCGCAGCCTCCCGGCCCGTCCGCCGGCCCCCGTTCTCGCGGGCCTTCTGCTGAAGGCCGAGGACGGCGCGCTGAGCTTCTCGAGCTTCGACTACGAGGTCTCGGCGCGTGTCTCCGTCGAGGCCGAGGTCGAGGAGGACGGCACCGTCCTCGTCTCCGGCCGACTGCTCGCCGACATCTGCCGCGCTCTCCCCAACCGGCCGGTGGAGATTTCCACAGACGGTGTACGGGCGACCGTGGTCTGCGGCTCCTCCCGCTTCACCCTCCACACCCTTCCTGTGGAGGAGTACCCGGCGCTGCCGGAGATGCCCACCGCGACCGGCACCGTCCCCGGTGAGGTCTTCGCCTCCGCCGCCGCGCAGGTGGCCATCGCCGCCGGCCGTGACGACACGCTGCCCGTGCTCACCGGTGTGCGCATCGAGATCGAGGGCGACACGGTCACCCTGGCCTCCACCGACCGCTACCGCTTCGCGGTCCGCGAGTTCCTGTGGAAGCCGGAGTCCCCGGACGCCTCCGCCGTCGCCCTGGTGCCCGCGAAGACCCTCCTGGACACCGCCAAGGCGCTCACGAGCGGCGACACGGTCACCCTGGCGCTCTCGGGCTCCGGCAAGGGCGAGGGCCTGATCGGCTTCGAGGGCGCCGGCCGCCGCACCACCACCCGGCTGCTCGAGGGCGACCTGCCGAAGTACCGGACGCTCTTCCCCACCGAGTTCAACTCGGTCGCGGTGATCGAGACCGCCCCGTTCGTCGAGGCCGTCAAGCGTGTGGCCCTGGTGGCCGAGCGCAACACCCCGGTCCGCCTCAGCTTCGAGCAGGGCGTGCTGATCCTGGAGGCCGGCTCCAGCGACGACGCACAGGCTGTGGAGCGTGTGGACGCGCAGCTGGAGGGCGACGACATCTCGATCGCCTTCAACCCGACCTTCCTGCTGGACGGTCTGAGCGCGATCGACTCCCCGGTCGCCCAGCTCTCCTTCACGACGTCCACCAAGCCCGCGCTGCTGAGCGGCAAGCCGGCGGTCGACGCCGAGGCGGACGAGGCGTACAAGTACCTGATCATGCCGGTGCGGCTCAGCGGCTGAACGCCCTCGGGTGGCCGTCGACTGAGCGGCTGACCCCACAGGTGTGCACCCGGGTGCGGGCGTAGGCTCGGACCCGGGTAAACCGCACACGACGCTTAAGGAATCTCTGATGGAGCTCGGTCTCGTCGGTCTCGGCAAGATGGGCGGCAACATGCGTGAGCGCATCCGCCGCGCAGGCCACACCGTCATCGGATACGACCGCAACCCGGACCTCGCCGATGTCCACAGCCTGGAAGAGCTTGTGGGCAAGCTCAAGGGTCCGCGCGTCGTGTGGGTCATGGTCCCGGCGGGTGCCGCGACCCAGTCCACCATCGACGAGCTGGCGGAGCTGCTCGCTCCCGGCGACATCGTCGTGGACGGCGGCAACTCCCGCTGGACCGACGACGAGAAGCACGCTGAGGAGCTCGCCGCCAAGGGCATCGGCTTCGTCGACTGCGGCGTCTCCGGTGGCGTCTGGGGCCTGGAGAACGGCTACGCGCTGATGTACGGCGGCGACGCCGAGCACGTGGCGCGGGTCCAGCCGATCTTCGACGCTCTCAAGCCCGAGGGCGAGTTCGGCTCGGTCCACGCGGGCAAGGTCGGCGCGGGCCACTTCGCCAAGATGGTCCACAACGGCATCGAGTACGCCATGATGCAGGCGTACGCCGAGGGTTGGGAGCTCCTGGAGAAGGTCGACTCCGTCACCGACGTGCGCGAGGTCTTCCGCTCCTGGCAGGAGGGCACGGTCATCCGTTCCTGGCTGCTGGACCTGGCGGTCAACGCGCTGGACGAGGACGAGCACCTGGACCAGCTCCGCGGTTACGCACAGGACTCCGGCGAGGGCCGCTGGACGGTGGAGGCCGCGATCGACAACGCGGTGCCGCTGCCCGCGATCACCGCGTCGCTGTTCGCGCGGTTCGCGTCCCGTCAGGACGACTCCCCGCAGATGAAGATGATCGCCGCGCTGCGCAACCAGTTCGGTGGCCACGCGGTCGAGTCCAAGAAGTAATCCACAGGCTGTGCACCTCCCGGTGCACAGCAGCCGGGGGAAGGTCGGCGCACATCATGCATGTCACGCATCTGTCGCTGGCCGACTTCCGCTCCTACGCCCGGGTCGAGGTCCCGCTCGATCCGGGCGTCACCGCTTTCGTGGGCGCGAACGGCCAGGGCAAGACGAACCTGGTCGAGGCCGTCGGCTATCTCGCCACCCTCGGCAGCCACCGAGTCGCCTCGGACGCCCCGCTCGTACGGATGGGAGCGGACCGGGCGATCATCCGCGCCGCGGTCACCCAGGGCGAGCGCTCCCAGCTGGTCGAGCTCGAGCTCAACCCGGGCCGGGCCAATCGTGCCCGTATCAACAGGTCCTCGCAGGTCAGGCCACGCGATGTCCTGGGGATCGTGCGGACCGTGCTGTTCGCGCCGGAGGATCTGGCCCTGGTCAAGGGTGATCCCGGGGAGCGCCGGCGCTTCCTCGACGAGCTGATCACGGCGCGCTCGCCGCGCATGGCGGCTGTGCGCTCCGACTACGAGCGGGTGCTCAAGCAGCGCAACACCCTGCTGAAGTCCGCGGCGATGGCCAGGCGCCACGGCGGCCGTGGCATGGACCTGTCGACGCTGGACGTGTGGGACCAGCATCTGGCCCGGGCGGGCGCCGAGCTGCTGGCGCAGCGGCTGGATCTGATCGCCGTACTGCAGCCGCTGGCCGACAAGGCGTACGAGCAGCTGGCACCGGGCGGCGGACCGATCCTGCTGGAGTACCGGCCGTCCGCACCGGGCGCCGGGCACACCCGTGAGGAGCTGTACGAGCAGGTCATCGCCGCGCTTGCGGAGGTCCGCAAGCAGGAGATCGAGCGGGGCGTGACGCTGGTCGGCCCGCACCGGGACGAGCTGCTCCTCAAGCTGGGCGACCTGCCCGCGAAGGGGTACGCGAGCCACGGGGAGTCCTGGTCGTACGCGCTGGCGCTGCGGCTGGCCTCGTACGACCTGCTGCGGGCGGAGGGGAACGAGCCGGTGCTCGTCCTCGACGACGTCTTCGCGGAGCTGGACGCGCGGCGCCGGGAGCGGCTCGCGGAGCTGGTGGCCCCGGGCGAGCAGGTGCTGGTGACGGCGGCGGTGGACGACGACGTGCCGGGCGTGCTGGCGGGGGTCCGGTACGCGGTCGCCGGGGGTTCGGTGGAAAGGCTGTGAGGTCGTGAGCGAGAACGAGAACCCCCAGGCGCGGATCCCGCAGGGCGGGGTCGACCAGGCCCCCAAGGCGGCCGAGCCGTCGGGTGTGGATCTCGCGCGGGTCGCGCTGCGCGCCGCCAAGGAGCAGGCGAAGGCGCGGGGCGCCGCGGCGCAGCAGAAGAAGCAGGCCCGGCGCGGCGGCGGGCTGCGCTCGGGCGCCCATGCCGACGGTCGCGACCCGGTCGGGCTCGGCGCCGCGATCAACCGGCTCATCACCGAGCGCGGCTGGGAGACGCCGGCGGCGGTCGGCGGGGTCATGGGGCGCTGGCCGCAGATCGTGGGCGAGGACCTGGCGAACCACTGCGTACCGCTGAAGTACGACGAGGCGCCGGAGGAGCGGGTGCTCACCGTGCAGTGCGACTCCACGGCGTGGGCGACGCAGCTTCGGCTGCTGGCGCCGAGGCTGGTGGCGCGGCTGAACGAGGATCTGGGGCACGGGACGGTGCGGGTGATCAAGGTCCTGGGGCCGGGGGCGCCGCGCAAGGGGTACGGGCCGCTTCGGGCGCCCGGGTCCGTGGGGCCGGGGGACACGTACGGCTAGAGCGCCGGGCGGAGCGGGCGGGGCTCTGCCCGTGTGCGTGGTGCGGGCGCTCCTGGTGGGGACGTGCGGAGCGCGCCCCCAAGGGCGCCGTTCCGCTGTGCCCACCCTCCCCCCGGACTCCTTCCGGGGGACCCCCGGCCCAGCGGAACGATCGCCCACAGCAGCTGGGCGCACCGCCCCGGCGGGCTCGGAGAGGGGTGACTCCCGGCTGTCCCCGAAGGCGTCCACCGGCTGTCACCGAGCCCGTCCACCGGCTGTCACCGCCCGAAGCGCTGGGTGGCCGTCAGAGCCCTTTGGAGCCCCTCCCCTGATATGGGGAGTCGTCTCGCTCCCGCTCAGGGCGGCACATGCGGACTCAGGTACCGGCAAACCCCCATTCGTGTCAGCGCTACCGGTAGACTGGTAAGTAATCCCGCCACCCCGCGGAACAAGTCGAACGACGCAGCCGCTCCCGTATGCCCGGAGAACGGCCTGTGCTGTGCCAGAAAGGGCGCTTCGTGGCCGATTCCGGCAACCCCAACGAGAACATTCCGTCCGCCACCGCTGCGTCGTACGACGCCAGCGCGATCACCGTCCTCGAGGGTCTGGACGCGGTCCGCAAGCGACCCGGCATGTACATCGGCTCGACCGGTGAGCGCGGCCTGCACCACATGGTGCAGGAGGTCGTCGACAACTCCGTCGACGAGGCCCTGGCCGGCCACGCGGACACCATCGATGTGACGATCCTGGCCGACGGCGGCGTGCGCGTCGTCGACAACGGTCGCGGCATCCCCGTCGGCATCGTCCCGTCCGAGGGCAAGCCGGCCGTCGAGGTCGTGCTGACGGTCCTCCACGCGGGCGGCAAGTTCGGGGGCGGCGGCTACGCGGTCTCCGGAGGTCTGCACGGCGTCGGTGTCTCCGTCGTCAACGCCCTCTCCACCAAGGTCTCGGTGGAGATCAAGACCGACGGCCACCGCTGGACGCAGGACTACAAGCTGGGCGTCCCGACCGCTCCCCTCGCGAAGCACGAGGAGACCGACGAGACCGGCACCTCGGTCACGTTCTGGTCCGACCCGGACATCTTCGAGACGACCGAGTACTCCTTCGAGACGCTCTCGCGCCGCTTCCAGGAGATGGCCTTCCTCAACAAGGGCCTCACCATCGCCCTCACCGACGAGCGCGAGTCCGCGAAGGCGACCGTCGGCGCCGACGACCCGGACGCCGAGGCCGCCGCCGAGCCGACCGCGCGCACGGTGAAGTACCACTACGAGGGCGGCATCGTCGACTTCGTGAAGTACCTCAACTCGCGCAAGGGCGAGCTGATCCACCCGACCGTCATCGACGTCGAGGCCGAGGACAAGGAGCGCACGCTCTCGGTCGAGATCGCGATGCAGTGGAACTCGCAGTACAGCGAGGGCGTGTACTCCTTCGCGAACACGATCCACACGCATGAGGGCGGTACGCACGAAGAGGGCTTCCGCGCCGCGCTGACGGGCCTGGTGAACCGGTACGCGCGCGACAAGAAGCTGCTGCGCGAGAAGGACGACAACCTCACCGGTGAGGACATCCGCGAGGGTCTGACGGCGATCATCTCCGTCAAGCTGGGCGAACCGCAGTTCGAGGGCCAGACGAAGACGAAGCTGGGCAACACGGAGGCCAAGACCTTCGTCCAGAAGATCGTCCACGAGCACCTCAACGACTGGTTCGACCGCAACCCCGTCGAGGCGGCGGACATCATCCGCAAGTCGATCCAGGCGGCCACCGCGCGCGTGGCGGCCCGCAAGGCGCGCGACCTGACCCGCCGCAAGGGCCTGCTGGAGTCGGCGTCCCTGCCGGGCAAGCTGAGCGACTGCCAGTCGAACGACCCGACCCAGTGCGAGATCTTCATCGTCGAGGGTGACTCGGCCGGTGGCTCGGCCAAGTCCGGTCGTAACCCGATGTACCAGGCCATCCTGCCGATCCGAGGCAAGATCCTGAACGTCGAGAAGGCGCGGATCGACAAGATCCTGCAGAACACCGAGGTCCAGGCGCTGATCTCGGCCTTCGGCACCGGAGTCCACGAGGACTTCGACATCGAGAAGCTCCGCTATCACAAGATCATTCTGATGGCGGACGCCGACGTCGACGGCCAGCACATCAACACCCTGCTGCTGACCTTCCTCTTCCGCTTCATGCGTCCGCTGGTCGAGGCCGGTCACGTCTACCTCTCCCGCCCGCCGCTCTACAAGATCAAGTGGGGCCGGGACGACTTCGAGTACGCGTACTCGGACCGTGAGCGGGACGCGCTCGTCGAGCTGGGCAAGCAGAACGGCAAGCGGATCAGGGAAGACTCGATCCAGCGCTTCAAGGGTCTGGGCGAGATGAACGCCGAGGAGCTGCGCGTCACCACGATGGACGTGGACCACCGTGTCCTCGGCCAGGTGACCCTGGACGACGCGGCCCAGGCGGACGACCTGTTCTCGGTGCTGATGGGTGAGGACGTCGAGGCGCGGCGTTCGTTCATCCAGCGCAACGCCAAGGACGTTCGCTTCCTCGACATCTGAGTCGGTCTCAGCTGACCGTACGAAAGGACTGACGACCAGCAATGGCCGACGAGAACCCCCCTGTGACCACCGAAGAAGAAGAGCCGGTGCTGCGGATCGAGCCCGTCGGGCTCGAGACCGAGATGCAGCGCTCGTACCTCGACTACGCGATGTCCGTCATCGTGTCGCGTGCGCTGCCCGACGTGCGGGACGGCCTCAAGCCGGTCCACCGGCGCGTGCTGTACGCGATGTACGACGGCGGCTACCGGCCCGAGAAGGGCTTCTACAAGTGCGCCCGCGTCGTCGGTGACGTCATGGGTACGTACCACCCGCACGGCGACTCCTCCATCTACGACGCGCTCGTCCGTCTCGCCCAGCCCTGGTCGATGCGGCTGCCGCTGGTCGACTCCAACGGCAACTTCGGTTCCCCGGGCAACGACCCGGCCGCCGCCATGCGGTACACCGAGTGCAAGATGATGCCGCTGGCCATGGAGATGCTCCGGGACATCGACGAGGAGACCGTCGACTTCCAGGACAACTACGACGGCCGTAACCAGGAGCCGACGGTCCTGCCGGCGCGCTTCCCGAACCTGCTGGTCAACGGCTCGGCCGGTATCGCGGTCGGTATGGCGACCAACATCCCGCCGCACAACCTGCGCGAGGTCGCGGCCGGTGCCCAGTGGGCGCTGGAGCACCCGGAGGCCACGCACGAGGAGCTGCTCGACGCGCTCATCGAGCGCATCAAGGGCCCCGACTTCCCGACCGGCGCGCTGGTCGTCGGTCGCAAGGGCATCGAGGAGGCGTACCGCACCGGTCGCGGCTCCATCACGATGCGCGCGGTCGTCGAGGTCGAGGAGATCCAGAACCGCCAGTGCCTGGTGGTCACGGAGCTTCCGTACCAGACCAACCCGGACAACCTGGCGCAGAAGATCGCCGACCTGGTCAAGGACGGCAAGATCGGCGGCATCGCCGACGTCCGCGACGAGACCTCGTCCCGTACCGGCCAGCGGCTCGTCATCGTGCTCAAGCGCGACGCCGTCGCCAAGGTCGTGCTGAACAACCTGTACAAGCACACCGACCTGCAGACGAACTTCGGCGCCAACATGCTGGCGCTCGTCGACGGTGTGCCGCGCACGCTCTCCCTGGACGCGTTCATCCGCCACTGGGTGACGCACCAGATCGAGGTCATCGTGCGCCGGACCCGCTTCCGGCTCCGCAAGGCCGAGGAGCGCGCCCACATCCTGCGCGGTCTGCTCAAGGCGCTGGACGCGATCGACGAGGTCATCGCGCTCATCCGGCGCAGCGACACGGTCGAGGTCGCGCGCGAGGGCCTGATGGGCCTGCTGCAGATCGACGAGATCCAGGCCAACGCCATCCTCGAGATGCAGCTGCGCCGGCTCGCCGCCCTGGAGCGCCAGAAGATCGTCGCCGAGCACGACGAGCTCCAGGCGAAGATCAACGAGTACAACTCGATCCTCGCCTCCGAGGAGCGCCAGCGCGCCATCGTCAGCGAGGAACTGGCGCTGCTCGTCGAGAAGTTCGGCGACGACCGCCGCTCCAAGCTGGTGCCCTTCGACGGCGACATGTCCATCGAGGACCTGATCGCCGAAGAGGACATCGTCGTCACCATCACGCGTGGCGGCTATGTGAAGCGGACGAAGACCGAGGACTACCGCTCGCAGAAGCGCGGCGGCAAGGGCGTGCGCGGCACGAAGCTGAAGCAGGACGACATCGTCGACCACTTCTTCGTCTCCACGACCCACCACTGGCTGCTCTTCTTCACCAACAAGGGCCGGGTCTACCGGGCCAAGGCGTACGAGCTGCCGGACGCCGGCCGGGACGCGCGCGGTCAGCACGTCGCCAACCTGCTGGCCTTCCAGCCGGACGAGCAGATCGCCGAGATCCTCGCGATCCGCGACTACGAGGCCGCGCCGTACCTGGTGCTCGCCACCAAGGCCGGTCTGGTGAAGAAGACCGCGCTGAAGGACTACGACTCGCCGCGTTCCGGCGGTGTCATCGCGATCAACCTCCGGGAGACGGAGGACGGCGGCGACGACGAGCTGATCGGCGCCGAGCTGGTGTCGGCGGAGGACGATCTGCTGCTCATCAGCAAGAAGGCGCAGTCGATCCGCTTCACCGCGACGGACGACGCGCTGCGGCCGATGGGACGTGCCACGTCGGGCGTCAAGGGGATGAGTTTCCGCGAGGGCGACGAACTGCTCTCGATGAATGTCGTCCGGCCGGGTACGTTCGTCTTCACCGCCACCGACGGTGGGTACGCGAAGCGGACCAACGTCGACGAGTACCGCGTCCAGGGTCGCGGTGGCCTCGGTATCAAGGCCGCCAAGATCGTGGAGGACCGCGGCTCGCTCGTGGGCGCGCTGGTGGTCGAGGAGACGGACGAGATCCTCGCCATCACGCTGTCCGGCGGTGTGATTCGTACGCGAGTCAACGAAGTCAGGGAGACCGGCCGTGACACCATGGGCGTCCAGCTGATCAACCTGGGCAAGCGCGATGCCGTCGTCGGCATCGCACGGAACGCCGAGGCGGGCAGCGAGGCCGAAGAGGTCGAAGCTGCCGCTGACGGCGATGGCGTCGAGGCCGCGACCGCGGTCGAGGCAGCCGAGGGCACCCAGCCCTCGGCCGGGGAGCACGAGGAGTAGAGCGTGAGTGGAGCCACGGGCGCCGGTTCGGCTGCTGCCGGAGCTTCTGCTGGTGCTGGAGCGAACGGTGCCCGTGGTTCCGCCACGGACTCCCAGGGGGTTGCGGTGACGGACACCCGAGGGCAGGGGCCCTCGTACGAGACGTACAACGGGCCGCTGCCCGGCGATCGCGCGGGCGCGCAGCAGCCGAGCGGGCCCTACCACCCGCCGCAGGCGTACGGCGCTCAGGCGCCGGCCGCCGGCGCGGGCGGCCAGAACACCGGCGCGGTGCGTCGTCCGCGTACCGGGGCCCGCACCACGCCCCGTACGCGCAAGGCGCGGCTGCGGGTGGCCAAGGCCGACCCGTGGTCGGTGATGAAGGTGAGCTTCCTGCTCTCCATCGCGCTGGGCATCTGCACGGTCGTGGCCGCTTCGGTGCTGTGGATGGTCATGGACGCCATGGGCGTCTTCTCGACCGTCGGCGGCACGATCAGCGAGGCGACGGGCTCGAACGAGTCCAACGGCTTCGATCTGCAGTCGTTCCTCTCGCTGCCGCGGGTGCTCATGTTCACCTCGGTGATCGCCGTGATCGACGTGGTCCTCATGACCGCGCTGGCGACGCTGGGCGCGTTCATCTACAACCTGTCCGCCGGTTTCGTGGGCGGCGTGGAGCTGACGCTGGCGGAGGACGAGTGACCCGTGGGGGGTCCGTCGGAACCGATTTTGGGACTGGCCCCCACGTGCGCTAATCTTCAGGAGTCAGCGCGCGGGACACACACCGCAAAGCGCGGCGGGGCTATAGCTCAGTTGGTTAGAGCGCATCCCTGATAAGGATGAGGCCACAGGTTCAAATCCTGTTAGCCCCACAGTACAGATCGGCCCGGACGGTTCACCCGTTCGGGCCGATTGCTTTTCACGCCACATGCCCGGCCTAGGTCACCGATCGGTATCGGTCGGTGTGTAGAGTGGGCGTCAGAAGTCTCCTACGTCAACGAAAGACGAGGTCGCGCGGTGAAGAAGCTTCTCCTGGTCGCACTGGCCGCCATCGGCGGGCTCCTCGTGTACCGCCAGATCCAGGCGGATCGCGCCGAGCAGGATCTGTGGACGGAGGCGACCGACTCCGTGCCCGCAGGTTCGGGTGTCTGAGTCGCAGAATGTCTGAGGGCGAAGCCCCGGCCGCTTTCGAGCGGCCGGGGCTTCGCGCTGTTTCAGGACCGTGACGCAGCCTCCCTTGAGTTCGCCTATGCGAATCACTAGGTTGCTAGAGCAAAGTTGAGTGATCGCGGTCAAGGGGGTAGCGGGATGAGAATGCGACGTACAGCGGCCGGCTGGGTGGTGGGGGCGTTGCTCGCCCTCCTGCTCGTACCGGCACCGGGAGCGGCCGCGGCCGAGGGGGAGGCGCCCGGGAGCGGCAGCCTCGTGATGGTGCTCGACTCGTCCGGTTCCATGGGCGACGACGACGGCTCGGGACGTACGAGGATGGAGGCGGCCCGCACCGCCGTCGGCACCGTCGTCGACGGCCTGCCGGACGGGCATCCCACCGGACTGCGGGTCTACGGCGCCGACCGGCCCCAGGGCTGCACGGACACCCGGCTCGTCCGGCCCGTCGCACCGCTGGACCGGGCCGGGCTCAAGGCCGCCGTCGCGGCGCTGAAGCCCACCGGGGACACCCCCATCGGGCTCTCCCTCCAGAAGGCCGCCCAGGACCTTCCCGAGCCCTCCGGCGGAACGATCGCGACGCGCACCGTCCTGCTGATCTCCGACGGCGAGGACACCTGCGGCACCCCCAAGCCCTGCGAGGTCGCCGCACAGCTCGCCAAGGCCGGCGTCGGACTGCGGATCGACACCGTCGGCTTCCAGGTGAAGGGCGCGGCGCGCAAGCAGCTGGAGTGCATCGCCGAGGCGGGCAACGGCCGTTACTACGACGCACCCGACGCCGACGCCCTCGCCCGGCAGCTCCAGCGGGCCTCGCGGCTCTCCGCGGACGGCTACCGGCTGCGCGGCAAGCAGATCGCGGGCACGCCGACGAGCGACCGGGCACCCGGACTCGTACCGGGGCAGTACCTGGACACCATCGGGCCCGGGGAGAAGCGGTACTACGCCGTCGACCTGGACGACGTCTCCACGGTGGACTTCTCGGCGACGGCCGTGCCCCAGCCCGGAGCGGCCGTGGACACCGTCGACAAGCTGGGCACCAGCCTCGTCTACGCCCACGCCGGCGGCGAGGGCAACTGCGCGACCGCCAGCGAGATCTTCCACCAGAACGAGGGAGCCGTCCCGCTCACCTCGGCCGTCTCCCGCATCCCGACCGAGAAGCGGTACTCGACCTGCGACAAGGCGGGCCGCTACTGGTTCGTCGTCGAGCGCACCAGCAAGCCCGCGTCCGACGCGGCCCGCTGGCCGCTGGAGCTGGTCCTCGGCGTCGAGAAGCCGCTGCGCGCCGGAGTCACCCCGGCGCAGTCGCAGCCGGAGTACGGAGCCGGCGGCAAGGAGGCCGTGCTGCCCACCGGCGATCCGAAGGACGTCCGCGGCGGGACCGGCTTCAACGACGCCCGGGAGCTGGGGCGGGGCGTGTGGCGCGACCGTCTCCTGCCGTCGCAGACCCTCTGGTACAAGGTGCCGGTCGGCTGGGGACAGCAGCTGCGCTACGACGTCGAGTTCGCCAACGAACCGACCGTCGAGGGCTCTTCGTCCGTGACGTCCTACGGCGGCACGCAGGTCTACACCCCGGCCCGCCACCCCGTCGGCGGCGGAACCGGCGAGTTCGGCTCCCAGACCACGTACAACGGCCGTCCCACCGCGCTGAGCATGGGCACGGTGCCGACCGCGTGGACCAACCGGTACGAGAGCAACGCCAACGTCGTCCCCGTGCACACCACCGGCGGCTTCTACATCGCCGTCACTCTGGGCGCCGAGACGGCCGAGATCGCCCGGAACCCGCAGATCGCCATGGTCCTGCGGATCGCGGTCCTCGGCGAGGAGCTGACCGGGCCGGAGCACGGTGCGGCGCCGGTGGCCGGAAAGGCCGACAAGCAGGGCGAATCGTCCGCGCGCGCAGACAGCGCGGGGACGGGCGGGGCAGGATGGACCGTCATCGGGGCCGCCGGGGCGGGCGGCGGTGCCCTCGTACTGATCGCGGCGGCGGTGTTCGTCGTGAAGCGGGTACGGGGCGGGACGGCTACGGACACGAGGAGAGGCGCGTGAAGAGGCAGCGCGGGAGGATGCGGGCGGCCGGGTCCCTGGTCGCCGCGGCGGGTGCGGCGGCGGTGTTCACGGCCGCGGTGCTGCCGGGCGCGGCATGGGCGGCGGGCGAGGAACCGTACGCCTTCGACGGTGGCGCCACGCAGGTCAAGGGCGCCGCATCCAGCCTGGACGCCCAGCAGTTGAAGGCCGGTCAGAGCTACCGCGACAGCATCAGGAAGGACGGCAAGCTCTACTACCGGATCGATCTGGACGCGAAGCAGAACGCGTACGTGTCGGTGGTCGCCGTCCCCAAGGCCGGCGGCAAGGTGGAGTACGGCGACGGCATCAAGGTCAGCCTGCAGGACGGCTCCAACACGCAGTGCGGCTACCAGGACGCGGCGTTCGGCTCCGCCGGGTTCACCCGGCCCATCACCGCGTACGCCCACCGCACGATCGAGGCCGACAGCTCCACCTGCCAGCAGGCGGGCGCCTACTACGTGCTGGTGGAGCGGACCTCCAAGGCCGTCTCCACGCCCGACGACTGGCAACTGGAGATCCGGTACCTCACCGAGCCCGGAGTGAAGCAGACCGGGCCCACCGAGCTGCCCGAGAACTGGCCCTCCTCCTCACCGCCGCCGCCCGCCGGCGGCCCGCAGAAGCGGCAGGGCGGCGCGGGCTTCCACGACGCCACCTCGCTGAAGCAGGGCGAGTGGCGCGCCGACATCAAGCCCGGGCAGACGCTCTTCTACCGGGTGCCCGTCGACTGGGGGCAGCAGCTCTTCGCCACCGCGGAGCTCGGCAGCAGCCCTTCGGGCGCCACGACCTACGTGAGCAACGCGCTGGTCATGTCGCTCGACAACCCGGCGCGCGGTCATGTCGACGAGGACACCGTCAGCTACGACGGCAAGCCGGCGACGCTCGCACTCGATCCGCACCGGCCGGTCGCGTTCGAGAACCGTTACTCCTCCAACAGCTACACGAACGCCCTGCGGTTCGCGGGCTGGTACTACCTGTCCGCGACGCTCAGCCCGGAGGTCGCCAAGGAGTACGGGGACAAGCCGGTGCCGCTGACCCTGCGGGTGAACATCACCGGCACGGCCAAAGCGGGACCCGCGTACGACGGTGACGCCGGCGCCTTCAAGGTCACCGACGACGACCGGGACGCGGCGGCGAGCGGTGCGAGCGGGCCGCAGGCGCAGAAGAGCGACAGCATGACCCTGGTCGCCGCGGCCGGGATCGGCGCGGGAACCGTGCTGATCGTCGGGCTCGGCCTCTGGACGCTCGCCGGGCGGCGCCGGGCGGCGCGGGCGGCGCCGCAGGACGGGCCGCCTCAGTTCGGACCACCGACGGCCTGGTAGGCCGGGGCCGCCTGGCCGGCGGGAGCGGGGCTCGCCGGCCGGGGCCGGGTCGTGCGGTCCGGCCGGTCAGGTCTGGGTGAGTGCCCAGATGCCCACGGCGAAGCAGATCAGCGCGACGAATAGAACCGGGATCGCCACCTTCGGGGGCGGTCCCGGTCGCTTTGCCGGGACCGGGGCGGCGGAAGCGGCCTGGGCGGGAACCTGATGGGCGTGAGCGGTGTATTGACGAGTGGAGGCCTGGTTGAACGACACCGCGGCCGTCGGGGCCTGGGCGAAGTCCGGCGCGGCGGCGGGATGGGGGGAGGCCGTATGCGCGGAAGGGGCGGTGACCGGGGGCTGCGTGGGGGCGGCGACCGGCTGAGGGGGCGGGGACAGGTGGAAGCTGCCCGTCTCGGAGGGGCTCGGCGTCGGCGTCGGTGCGGGCTGCTGCGGCTGGGGCTGTGCCTGTGCCTGTGCCTGTGCCTGAGGCTGTGTATGGGGCTGTACGGGTACGGAAGTGGGGGTGGCCGGTGGCTGGGCCGGGGCCGGGGTCTCCGGGCCGTTCGGGCCGAATCCGGCGGGCAGCGGGCCGATCTGGTCGAAGACCTCGACCGGCTCCTCGTCCGGACGGGCCTCGGGCAGCATCTCGACCGCCGAGGTCAGCGCCTTGCGCACGCCCGTCGCGGTCCTGAAGCGGGTCTGCGGGTCCGGCTGGAGCAGGCCCGCGAGGACCTGCCACAGCGGCTCCGGAATGCCTTCCGGGGCTCCCGGGGTCCCGTGCGTCATGAAGTACTCGATCAGGGCACGGGAGTCGGGCTTCTGGCCCTGGAGCAGATAGAGCGCGACCAGGCCGACCGCGAAGAGGTCGGCCGGGAAGTCGGGCTCCGCGCCCATCATCTGCTCGGGAGCGAAGTAACCGGGCGTCCCCACCACGTAGTTGGTCTCGGTGAGACGGGGTTCGCCCTTGCGCATCGAGATGCCGAAATCGGACAGCCGCAGATGCGGCCGCCCGGTCCCGGTGACGTCGAGCAGGATGTTCGCCGGCTTGATGTCGCGGTGCACGACCCCCTCCGCATGCACCGCGGCAAGTCCGGCGAGCAACTGGTCCAGCAGGGTGCAGACGAAGCGCGGCGGCAGCGGACCGTAGTCGCCGATGACGTGCGCCAGAGACCCGCCGGCCACCAGATCCATGGTGAACAGCACCTTGTCGTCGTCCGCGGCCCAGCTGGCCGGTGCGAGGACATGCGGGTGGTCGATCCTGAGCGCCTGCTCCCGGACGAAGCGGAGCAGCGTGTGGGCGTCGCTCTGCTGGAGCACCTTGGCCGCCACGTAGCGGCGGCGTCGGTGGTCCCAGGCGCGCCACACCGCACCGACGCCACCGCGTCCGATCGGGTCGATCAGCTCGTACCGACCAGCGAAGACCTCACCCATTACGCTGCGCCCGCTCCCCGTCGTGCCGTCTCGTTCTGCCGTGTGTGCCGAACCGGCTGCTCTACGTCAGTTCTGGTGCGACTCGTAGTGCGCGACCGCGTCCGCGGTACGCCCGGCGCCGTACACCCGGAGGAACTCTGCCAGTTCCGGGTGGGCCGGGGCGAGGGAGTCCGCCGCATCGATGATGTCGCCGGCCGCCGCGACCGAGCGCAGCAGCGACTGGATCTCGCGCACCACGCGGCGCACGGTCGGCGCGCCCGAGCTGGTCGTGGTCTGGCTGGTGCCGGTCAGCACGGAGCCGCCCTGGGACTTCTTGATCTCGTCCATGCGGTCGGTGGCCTCGGCCGCGCTGACGCTGCCGTCCGCGACCTGCCCGGCGAGCTCCTGGAGGGCCTGGACACGCTGCACGACGGCCGGGTTGCCGATCTTGGCCCGCTGGCCGCTCATCAGCTGGGAGAGCATGGGCGCCGAAAGACCGAGCACGGCCGCGAGCCTTGCCTGATTCAGCCCGAGATCGTCGATCAGGCGACGGAAGAGCGCCCCCAGCGGCTCTCCGTACCAACTGCGCTGAAGCTCTCTGGCTCTTGCCGTGGCTTCCTGCTGCGCTGTGTCCATTGCTTCTCCCCATCCCTGCGGTTCGCCACTGCGAACCTCGATCAGCATCTTACGGAGCGTGGTCGCCGACGGGGAGTCCCAATCCTTTTGCGGGAAAGAGGGGGTGACCCGGTACTCTGTTCTCGTTCCGGGGCCTTAGCTCAGTTGGTAGAGCGCTGTCTTTGCATGGCAGATGTCAGGGGTTCGACTCCCCTAGGCTCCACTCCAGAAATGCCCTCTGACCTGTGGAAACGCAGGTGTCAGGGGGCATTTTTCGATGCTCGCGGATTGGCCCGGGTTCCGGGCTCCGCAATGGACCTGTCCGGCTGGGCCACCCGCTCATAGCGTCGTGTCCATGCCGAACACCTCCTCCCGGGCTCCCCGGGCGCTTCTCCTCGCCCAGTTGAGCAACTCGATCGGCGACGGTGCCTTCTACGTCTCGTCGGCGCTCTACTTCACCCGGATTGTCGGTCTGTCCGCCGCGCAGATCGGCATCGGCCTCACGCTCGCCTGGGCCGTCGGCTCGGTCGCCGGCGTCGGGCTCGGACACCTCGCCGACCGGCGCGGGCCGCGCGGGACCGCCGTCCTGCTCGCGCTCGCGACCGCTGCGGCGGTCGGATCGTTCCTCCTCATCCGCTCCTTCGTGCCGTTCATGATCGCGGCCGCGGTGTACGCCACCGCCCAGAGCGGCCTCGCCGCCGCCCGGCAGGCGCTGCTGGCCGGGCTGGTCGAGCCGTCGGCCCGTACGGAGGCGCTGGCGAGGCTGCAGTCCACCCTCAACGCGGGCCTCGCCGTCGGCGCCGGGATCGGAGGGCTCGCCCTGCACGCCGGCACCCGTACCGCCTACCTGTCCGTCTTCGCCCTGGACGCGGCCGGCTTCCTGCTCTGCGCCCTCGTGCTGCGCGGACTGCCGTCCGTGCCCGCCACCCCGGCCGCGACCGGCGGCGAGCCGCGCCTCGCGGTGCTCCGGGACCGCCCGTACGCGCTGCTCACCTTCCTCAACGCGCTGCTGCTCCTGCGCCTCCCGCTGCTCAGCCTCGCCCTGCCGCTGTGGATCGTGGAGCGCACTGCGGCGCCCGGCTGGGTCGTCTCGGCGCTGTTCGTCCTCAACACCGCGGCCGTGATGCTCTTCCAGGTGCGGACGGCCAGGTCGGTGACCGGACTTCCGCAGGCCACGCGCGCGGTGGGCACCTCCGGCGTCGTCATGCTCGCCTCCTGCGCCGTGTTCGCGGTGACGGCGGCGGGACTCGGACCGTGGACGACCGTCGCGGTGCTCGCCCTCGGCGCGGCGCTCCAGGTCGTCGCGGAGATGCGCCACTCCGCCGGTTCCTGGCAGATCGGCTTCTCCCTCGCCCCGGCCGGCCGGATCGGCCAGTACCAGGGCTTCTACGGCACCGGTGTTCCCGTCGCGCGCACGCTCGGCCCGCTGCTCGTCACGACGCTCCTGGTGACCTGGGGAGTGCCCGGCTGGCTGGTCCTCGGCGGGATCTTCCTGGCGGCCTCGGCGGCGATGAGACCCGCGGTCCGATGGGCCGAGAAGGCGCGTGCGCAGGCGGAAGCCACGGGCGCGCCCACGGAGGTCGTCGGCGCCCGCTGAGCCGTACGGGTGGTGTTCATCGGAAGAACTGCGCGGAGGCGGCGTCGCTCCGAGGAATCGAGGCGCCCGTCCACATCATGAGGAAGGTACGAAAAGCGCGCAAATCGAAATGCACCATCCGAGAACGCACGAAAGCGAGGGGCCATGGCCACCGCCAAGGTCAAGCAGTTCTGGACCGCCTTCATCTCCGTACTCTTCGCCCTGCTCGCCTCCGTCGGCCTGGCGTCCACCGCCACCGCCGCGCAGGCTCCCGCCGTCCAGCAGCCGGAGGAGCCGGCCTCGCCCGCCGCCCCGGCCGCGCGCACCCAGGCCGTCGTACCGGCACAGCGGGCGGCGCATCAGTGGCCCTGGGTCCGCGACCGTTCCCTGCCGCCCACCATCAAGCAGCGCATCGGCGCCGAGGCGCACAACTCCTCGCCCTCCGTCCGCCACCTGCCCGCCGGCGCCCCGGACGAGAACGCTCTCACCGACCAGACGGAGCTGACGGACATCGCGCTCGCCGCGAAGGCGTAGGGCGCAGGGAGTTCGTGCTCCCCGTGCCCCACGACCCATCGCGCCACCGCGCCACCGCGTCACGCGGAGGCAGCCCGTGGTCGGCGAACCCCGCGGTCAGCGACGCTCGTCGCGCCCCGTATCGGTATCGGTGTCGGCCTCCTTGGCCTCCACCTCGGGATCGAGAGCTCCACTGCCGTCGACGGACGACAGCGGCGACGTACGGGACGACGGTTCCGACGACTCCTCCTCGACCTCGGTAGGAGCGGGCGGTTCGACCAGCCAGTCAGGGTTGGCCTGCTTGTCCCACCACTTCCAGGCGGCGAAGGCGCCGCCGAGCACCACGCCGAGGACCGCGAGTCCGATGGCGATGCGTCCGGCCCTGGCCCGACGCTCATGCTTCCTCACGATCTTCCGAATCTCCTTCGGTGTCACCTGTCCGCGCAGCGCGGCCCAGGCGGCCACCGAACGCGACCCCGCCTCATCGAGGACGGGACCGGTCGCGGCGACCGCGTTCTCGACACGCGGAACGGTGTAGTCGGCCGCCTGACGGGCGGCCTTGCGGGTGACGATCGCGGCACGTTGCGCGGCCTCGTCCACCCGCGGCGGTACATGGGGTGCGACATGGCACTCGTACTGCACACGAGCTTGCTTACGGGCCTGCTGAGCGGCCTTAGAGACCTTCGGCGCGAGCCGGACGCGCGCCTCGTGCGCATAGAGCGCGGCGTGGTCCTTGGCCGTGCCGGCGTACTGCGTGGCCTGCTCCTTGGCCGTGCTCGCGTAGGGCGCCACCACTTCCGCGGCGTGCAGCACGCTGTCCTTGGCCGAATCGGTCGCGGCGCGCACGCTGTCCATCCGGGTCACGGGATCCTCCTCCTCGGTGGCGGTGTCGGTATTTCGCCTTTCCACCCATTTCGAAATCATGCCTGCCCGATCGCGGTCCGGCATGTGGGGCGGGCATCCGGGGCATCGCCCTGTCTCTTCCGTGCGAGGATGCGATCCGCGTCAGTGGAGACTTACGGAAGGCGGACCGTGGCCGAGCAGCTCTACGCCACTCTCAAGACCAATCTGGGCGACATCGAGATTCGGCTGCTGCCGAACCACGCCCCGAAGACGGTCAGAAACTTCACGGAGCTCGCCCTGGGCGAGCGGGAGTGGACGCACCCGGCCACCGGCACCGTCGCCGCCGACCGTCTGTACGACGGCACCGTCTTCCACCGGGTCATCGAGGGCTTCATGATCCAGGGCGGCGATCCGCTGGGGAACGGCACGGGCGGACCGGGGTACGAATTCGCCGACGAGTTCCACCCGGAGCTCTTCTTCGACCGTCCCTACCTGCTGGCGATGGCCAACGCGGGCCCGGGCACGAACGGCTCGCAGTTCTTCATCACGGTCGGGGCCACGACCTGGCTGAACCGCAAGCACACCATCTTCGGCGAGGTCGTCGGCGCGGCGAGCAAGAAGGTCGTGGACACGATCGCGGCGGTGCCGGTCCACGCGAGCACCAAGCGCCCCCTCGACGACGTGGTCCTGGAGTCCGTCGTCATCGAGACGCGCTGAAGGACGGGCTGAACGACGCGCCGGCGGACAGCCGGTCGGCGCCCCGTCCCGCCAGGGAACCTTTCCGCCCCGCTCATCCGTATCAGGAGGGCGGGGTGCTGCCTCGTCGCCCCATCTCCTCGGGAGGGACCTCCATGGAGCCGCAGTCCGGCCTGCCGCGCTGTTACCGCCACCCGGACGTCGAGACAGGCATCCGCTGCACCCGCTGCGACAAGCCGATCTGCCCGCAGTGCATGGTCTCCGCCTCCGTCGGCTTCCAGTGCCCGGACTGCGTACGCAACGGCTCCGGCACGGGCCACGCTCCCGACGCCAACCAGCCGAGGACGCTGGCCGGCGGACGGGTGGCGTCCGACGGGCGCCTGGTCACCAAGATCCTCATCGCGATCAACCTGGCCCTCTTCATCGCAGTCCAGGTGGCCGGCGACCGGGTCGTGGACGAGCTCGCGCTGATCGGCTACGCCTTCAGCCCGTCGCTCGCCGAGGTCGTGGGGGTCGCGGACGGCGAGTGGTACCGGCTGGTGACCTCGACCGTCCTCCACCAGGAGGTCGCGCACTTCGTCTTCAACATGCTGGGACTGTGGGTCATCGGCGGGATCGTGGAGCCGGAGCTCGGCCGGATCCGCTACGCCACGCTCTGTCTGCTCTCAGGACTCTCCGGCTCCGCGCTCGCCTTCCTGCTCTCCCCGGCGAACCAGCCCTCGCTGGGCGCCTCGGGCATCGTCTTCGGCCTGATCGGCGCCTGGGCGGTGCTCACCCGCCGCCAGCGGCTGGACATGCGGCCGGTGATCCTCTTCGTGGGTCTGTCGCTGCTGCTGACCTTCACCCGCCCCGGAATCTCCTGGGAGGCGCACATCGGCGGCCTCGTCGGCGGCGCCCTGGTGGCCTACGGTCTGCTGCACGCGCCGAGGGCCCGGCGGAACGTCGTCCAGTACACGGCCTGTGGACTGGTGCTCCTGATCGACCTGGGCATGATCCTCGCCCGCTCGGCCGCGCTCACCTGAGCGACGAGGGCTGTGGACGAGCTTCCTGAAAAGCTTTCCCCAGAGTTATCCACAGCGAGTGGTGGATCTTGTGCACCTCGTGGAGAACGACTGCGCCCCTCACTCCTGAACTGGGCTTTTCCAGCGGGAGTGAGGGGCGGGGCGCGCTTCCGGCGTGGGCGCCGCAGTCACACCGGCGTCAACCTACCGTTGAGTTATCCACAGATCTTCGTAAGTTATCCAGTGCTGTGCACAACGCTGTGGATAAGTTCAGGGCAAGGCTTGACGGGCAGAGCGGGGAGAAGCTACTTCCACTGCGTGGAGACGCCGAACCCGGCCGCGATGAAGCCGAAGCCCACCACGATGTTCCAGTTGTTGATGGACTTCACCGGCAGCGTGCCGTCGGTGACGTAGAAGACGACGATCCACACCAGCCCGATCGCGAACAGCGCCAGCATCACGGGAGCCACCCAGCTGCGGTTGGTCAGCTTGATGTTGGTGGCCTGCTTGGCGGGCGGGGGCGTGAAGTCGGCCTTCTTGCGGATACGTGACTTCGGCACGAGGGACTCTCCTGTCGATGCGCTGCGTGACCGCGCAGGGAACTGTGGCTGGCGCCGGGGCGGGACGACTGTGACGTAGGAGGACCACTGCGTCCCCCGGGCGTCCGTTAGCGTAGTGGTTCCGCGGCACCGAAGGGGATCAGGGTACGTTGAGCAATTCCGCCGACTCATCCCCCGGGCCGGGCCGAACCACTGGGTGGCGCCCCGTCCGGGTGCTGACCGCTGCCGTCTTCGCCCTCGCCGGACTGATCTTCGTGACCAGTTTCAACACCGCGAAGGGCACCAACATCCGGACGGACGCCTCCCTGCTGAGGCTCTCCGACCTGATCGAGGAGCGCAGCCACAAGAACGCCGGCCTGGACGAGTCCACCGCCGCCCTGCGCGGCCAGGTCGACGCCCTCGCGGCCCGCGACGACGGCTCCACCAGCGCCGAGGACGCCAAGCTGCGCGCCCTGGAGGCGGCCGCCGGGACCTCCGAGACCTCGGGATCCGGCCTGAGCGTCACCCTCAACGACGCCCCGCCGAACGCCCAGGCCGCCCCCGGCTACCCCGAACCGCAGGCCAACGACCTCGTCATCCACCAGCAGGACCTCCAGGCCGTCGTGAACGCCCTGTGGAAGGGCGGCGCCCGGGGCATCCAGGTGATGGACCAGCGGCTGATCTCCACCAGCGCCGTGCGCTGCGTGGGCAACACCCTGATCCTCCAGGGACGCGTCTACTCGCCCCCGTACAAGATCACCGCCGTGGGCGACCGGGGGAAGCTGACCAAGGCGCTCGCCGATTCGCCCGCCGTCCAGAACTACCAGCTCTACGTGAAGGCGTACGGACTCGGCTGGAAAGTGGACGAGCACAGGGCGGTGACTCTTCCCGGCTACTCCGGCACAGTGGATCTCCACTACGCGAAGCCTGTGAGCTGACTGCGGGGAGGCCCGGCCGGTGGCGGTGCGACTGATCGTCAGAACGTTCAGCGAGCTGTGCATCACCGTCGGGACCCTGATCGTCCTCTTCGTCGTGTACGTGATGTTCTGGACCGGAGTACAGGCCGAGAGCGCCACGGCCGGCCAGATCGACACCCTGGAACAGGAGTGGATCGACCGGCCCGTCCCCGACGCCACCGCGGCCGCACCGCCCCCGAAGGCGTACACGGCCGGCAAGGGCATCGCCGTCATGTACATCCCCCGGCTCGGCGGGAACTGGGAGTGGCCCGTCCTGGAGGGGACCTCCACGGCCATCCTGAAGAAGGGCCTCGGCCACTACGCCGCCACCGCCCGCCTCGGCGAGACCGGCAACTTCTCCGTGGCAGGCCACCGGCGCACGTACGGAGATCCGTTCAAGGACTTCCCCCGGCTGCGCCCGGGTGACGCGGTCGTCCTCACCGACGGCACGACCTGGTTCACGTACCGCATCGCACGCAAGCCCCACCGGACCGTCCCCACCGACATCGGCGTGATCGACCCCGTCCCCCGAAGGTCGGGGTTCGACGGGCCCGGCCGCTATCTCACCCTCACCACCTGCGAGCCCGAGTGGGGCAGCAGCCACCGGCTGATCGCCTGGGCGCACCTGGACGCCACCCAGCCTGTGACGCAGGGCAAGCCACCTGCTTTGGCCGGCTGACCCCTGACAGCCCCGATCCCCCGTACTCTGGTGCCCGTAACGAACGGAAGGGGCAGTGGACGTCATGTACGGCTGGATCTGGCGGCATCTGCCGGGCAACGTGTGGATCAGGGCGATCATCTCGCTCGTACTCGTCCTCGGGACCGTCTACGCGCTCTTCCAGTACGTGTTCCCCTGGGCGGAGCCGCTGCTTCCGTTCAACGATGTGACGGTGGACGGCCAGTGAGCGCGCGGATTCTCGTCGTCGACAACTACGACAGCTTCGTCTTCAACCTCGTTCAGTACCTCTACCAGCTCGGCGCCGAGTGCGAGGTGCTGCGCAACGACGAGGTCGAACTGAGCCACGCACAGGACGGTTTCGACGGCGTCCTGCTCTCTCCCGGCCCCGGCGCGCCCGAACAGGCCGGTGTCTGCATCGACATGGTCCGCCACTGCGCCACGACCGGCGTGCCCGTCTTCGGCGTCTGCCTGGGGATGCAGTCGATGGCGGTGGCGTACGGCGGCGTCGTCGACCGCGCCCCCGAGCTGCTGCACGGCAAGACCTCGCTCGTCACGCACGAGGGCAAGGGCGTCTTCGCCGGCCTTCCTTCGCCGTTCACCGCGACGCGCTACCACTCGCTGGCCGCCGAGCCCGCCGCGCTGCCGGACGAGCTGGAGGTCACGGCGCGCACGGACGACGGCATCATCATGGGGCTGCGCCACCGTGATCTGGCGGTCGAGGGCGTGCAGTTCCACCCCGAGTCGGTGCTCACCGAGCACGGCCACCTGATGCTCGCCAACTGGCTGGAGCAGTGCGGCGACAAGGGGGCGGTGGGCCGGTCGGCAGGGCTCGCGCCGGTGGTGGGCAAGGCCGTCGCGTGACGGCGGGGTCGCCGTGGTTCCGGGCGACGAACCTGCCGGACGAGCCGGGTCCGGGGGAGCAGATGCCGACGGCTTCTTACGACGAGACGGCGTACCAGCCCGCGCAGGGGTACGAGACGCAGGCGTACGAGACGCCCGGCTACGAGGCGTACCAGACGCCCACGTACGAGACACCCGGGTACGAGACGCCCGGGTACGACGCGCCCGGCTACGGCGCGTCCGCTGACGAGGCCGTGTACGGGCCGATACCGGAGCCTTCCGTCGAGCCGACGCCCGAGCCGGCATCCGTGCCGACGCCCGAGACGCCCTACGAGGCGCCCTACACGGCCCAGGACGAGCCGGACGACGGGACGATGGCCCTGCGGACCGTCGAACCCGCCGCAGCGCCCCTCCCGGGCCCCGGCAGGGCCGAGCGCCGCAAGGCGGCCAAGGGACGCGGACGCCGGGGAGCGCCGCCGGCGGAGCCGTCGGAGACGTCCTCCGACGCCCCCGCGGCCCCGCTCTCGCGCGTCGAGGCCCGCCGTGCGGCCAAGGCCCGGAAGGAAAGCGTCGGCGTCGTCGCGAGCCGCGTCGTGGGCGAGCTGTTCATCACCTTCGGCGTGGTCATGCTGCTGTTCGTCACGTACCAGCTGTGGTGGACGAACGTCCGGGCCGGCCAGCAGGCGAACCAGGCCAAGGGGCAGATAGAGGACTCCTGGTCCAAGGGCCGGGCGCCGGGCGAGTTCGAGCCGGGGCAGGGCTTCGCGATCATGTACATCCCCAAGCTGGACGTGGTCGTCCCGGTCGCCGAGGGCATCAGCAAGCCCAAGGTCCTGGACCGGGGCATGGTGGGCCACTACGCGGAGGGCACCCTGAAGACGGCGATGCCCGGCGACAAGCAGGGCAACTTCGCCGTGGCGGGGCACCGCAACACGCACGGCGAACCGTTCCGCTACATCAACCAGTTGGAGCCCGGCGACCCGATCGTCGTCGAGACCCAGGACGCCTACTACACGTACGAGATGGCGAGCATCCTGCCCCAGACGGCGCCGTCCAACGTGTCGGTCATCGACCCGGTGCCGAGGCAGTCGGGCTTCAAGGGGCCGGGGCGGTACATCACGCTGACGACCTGTACGCCCGAGTTCACCAGTACGTACCGCATGATCGTGTGGGGCAAGATGGTCGAGGAACGCCCGCGGAGCAAGGGAAAGCCGGACGCGCTCGTAGGCTGAGACCCTCGACCTCACGACCCACACCTCAGACGGGACGACGCAGTGGCACGTGCGCGCAACCGGATCGCCGGAGTCATCAGTGTCTTCGGTGAACTCCTCATCACCGCGGGCCTGGTGCTCGGTCTCTTCGTCGTCTACTCGCTGTGGTGGACGAACGTCCTCGCCGACCGCGCCGCCGGCCGCGACGGCGACCAGGTCCGTGACCAGTGGGCGCAGGGGCCCGGTGCGCTGGACACCAAGGGCGGCATCGGCTTCCTGCACGTCCCGGCGATGGGCGACGACGAGATATTGGTCAAGAAGGGCACCGAGCCCGAGACCCTGAACAACGGTGTCGCCGGCTACTACCTCGACCCGATCAAGTCGGCCCTCCCGCAGGACAAGGAGGGCAACTTCACGCTGGCCGCCCACCGGGACGGGCACGGGGCGAAGTTCCACAACATCCACAAGTTGAAGAACGGCGACTCGATCGTCTTCGAGTCCAAGGACACCTGGTTCGTCTACAAGGTCTACAAGACCCTGCCGGAGACGACGAAGTACAACGTGGACGTCCTCCAGCAGGTCCCGAAGGAATCGGGCAGGACCAAGCCGGGCCGCTACATCACGCTGACGACGTGCACCCCGATGTACACCTCGGACTACCGCTACATCGTGTGGGGCGAGCTGGAGCGCACGGAGAAGGTCGACAGCGACCGCACACCGCCGGCGGAGCTGCGCTAGGCCGGAAGCCCGGCTGGGCGCCCAGGGCGGAAAGAGCCCGGGTCGGAGACAACGGGAAAGGCCCCGGCATCCTCATGGATGCCGGGGCCCTTCCCGTTCTGCGTGCGCTCGCGACCGCTAGTCGAAGATGCCGCCGTTCTTGCCGAACATCTTCACGTTGATCGCCTGGTTGGGCTGACCCACCGTGCCCGCCTGGACGTCCTGCTCCCTGATCCGCGAGTCGGGATCGGTCGAGCCGTCCACGTTGCCGAGCTGGTAACCGGCCGCGGACAGCTGCGCACGGGCCTGGTCCAGCGTCAGGCCGAAGAGGCTCGGAACAGGCTGCTGCGTCTGCTGCGGGCCCTTGGAGACCTTCAGCGTGATCTGGACGTCCTTGGGCTGCTGCGTCTGCCCGTCGGGCGTCTGACCGGTGACCGTGCCGGCAGGCTGCGACGAGTCCTCCTGCTGCTGGGCGATGTTGGTGAACCCGAGCGCGTTGAGCTGCTGGATGGCGACGTTGACGTCCCGTCCGATGACGTCCGGAAGCGGCGTCTGCTTCTTCTTCGCCACCGTGATCGTGACCTCGGCGTTCTGCTCCGCCTTCGATCCGCCCTTCGGGTCCTGCTTCAGGACGCGACCGGCTTCGTCCTCGGACTCCTCGAACGCGATCTTGACCTTGAAGCCCTTGTCCTTGAGCGCCTGCTCCGCGCTCTCCTGGGACTTCTCGACGACGTCCGGGACCTCGATCTGCGGGGCGCCCTCGGAGATGACCACCTGGATCGTCTCGCCGACGTTCATCTTCGTCGTGCCGTCGGCCGCCGGAATCTGGCTGCAGATCTTGCCCGGGAGCTGCTCGCACCGCTCCGAACCCGACTGGGCCACCTTGACCTGGGCGTTTGTCGCCAGGCCCTTGGCTTCCTCCAGCGTGTGGCCGACGAACTGCGGCACGGGCACCTGGTCGGTGCCCTTCTTGCCGTCGAAGATCGACTGGCCGATCAGGATCGCGCCCACCAGCACCAGGATGCCCGCGAGCACCAGCAGGATCGTCGAGGTGTTCGACTTCTTCTGGCGGCGGCGGTCCGGGCGGTCGTCGTAGCCGTAGCCGTCGTCCGGGTTCATCGGCGGAAGCATCGACGTCTGGCCGGCCGGGTCGGTCTGGCGCAGCGCCGTCGTCGGCTGGTCGTCCGACGCGTAGCCGCCGTACCCGCCGCCGTAGCCGCCTCCATACCCGGCCGCGCCCATCGCCGCGGCCGCGGCGACCGGCTGCCCGTCGAGGCAGGCCTCGATGTCGGCACGCATCTCGTCCGCGGACTGATAGCGGTAGTCGGGGTCCTTGACCAGCGCCTTCAGGACGATGGCGTCCATCGACGGCGTGATCTCGGGATCGAAGTTGCTCGGCGGCTGGGGCTCCTCGCGCACGTGCTGGTACGCGACCGCGACCGGGGAGTCGCCGACGAACGGCGGCCGGACGGTCAGCAGCTCGTACAGCAGACAGCCGGTGGAGTACAGGTCGGAGCGGGCGTCGACCTGCTCGCCCTTGGCCTGCTCCGGGGAGAGGTACTGCGCCGTGCCGATGACCGCCGCGGTCTGCGTCATGGTCATGCCCGCGTCGCCCATGGCGCGCGCGATGCCGAAGTCCATGACCTTGACCTGACCGGTCCGCGTCAGCATGACGTTCGCCGGCTTGATGTCACGGTGCACGATGCCGGCGCGGTGCGAGTACTCCAGCGCCTGGAGGATGCCCACCGTCATCTCGAGCGTGCGTTCGGGCAGCAGCTTGCGCCCGGAGTGCAGCAGCTCACGGAGGGTCGAGCCGTCGACGTACTCCATCACGATGTACGGGATGGAGACCCCGTCGACGTAGTCCTCGCCTGTGTCGTAGACAGCGACGATCGCCGGGTGGTTGAGCGAGGCGGCCGACTGGGCCTCACGGCGGAACCGGGCCTGGAAGGACGGGTCGCGGGCGAGGTCGGCCCGCAGCGTCTTCACGGCGACGGTGCGGCCGAGCCGGGTGTCGTGGGCGAGGTAGACCTCCGCCATGCCACCACGGCCGAGCACCGAGCCCAGCTCGTACCGGCCGCCGAGGCGACGCGGCTCTTCCATAACTGATCCAGCCCTCTCCGTCTGTCCCGACCGCACCCGTGTGTGGTCCGGCGGTGTGCTGTTCGCGCATACGCTACCGGCCACGGGAAGGCGATCCGCCCCGGACCGGCACCTGATACCTGACCGGTACCTGGCCGGTGCCCGGCCGCAAGGTCAGCTCCTGCTCTTCACTACCGCCTTCATCACGGCCTTGGCGATCGGGGCGGCGAGGCCGCCACCGCTGATGTCCTCGCGGTCCGTGCCCGCCGAGTCCTCGACGATAACCGCGACCGCGACCGGGGAGCCCTGGGCGGTCTTGGCGTATGAGATGAACCACGCGAAGGGGCGAGCGGCGTTCTTCGGGCCGTGCTGTGCCGTACCCGTCTTGCCGCCGACCTTCACGCCGTCCATGTTGAGGTCGGCCTTGCCGCCGGTGCCGTTCGAGACGACGTTCTCCATCATCTGCTGGAGCAGCTGCGCGTTCTCGGGCGAGACCGGGCGGCTCATCTCCTCCGGCTCGTTCTGCTTGATCACGTCGAGGTTCGGAGCCACCAGCTTGTCGACCATGTACGGCTTCATCAGCTTGCCGTCGTTGGCGATCGCCGCCGTGACCATGGCCATCTGCAGCGGAGTCGTGGCGGTGTTGAACTGGCCGATGGAGGACTGGGCGTTGCCGCCGCGGTCCATCTTCTTGTCGTAGACGGAGGCCGCCGAGCGGACCGGCGTGAACTGCTCGGCGTTGAAACCGAACTTCTCGGCCATCTCGACCATCTTGTCGCGGCCGACCTCGTCACCGAGCTTGGCGAAGACCGAGTTGCAGGAGACCTCCAGCGCCTTGTTCAGGCTGGCGTTCTCACACCCGCTGGCGTGGTTCTTCATCGGCACGGTGGACAGCGGCAGGATGTACGGCTCCGGTGTGTCCGTCGCCGCGTTGATGTCGGTGACCTTGCCGTTCTCCAGCGCCGCGGCCGCGGTGACGACCTTGAAGACGGAGCCGGGCGGGTAGATCTCGCGCAGGGCGCGGTTCTGCTTCGGCTTGTTCTTGTCCTTCTCCAGCGCGATCCACGCCTTCTCGTCCTTGCTGGAGTAGCCGGCGAAGGACGAGGGGTCGTACGACGGGGTCGAGGCGAGCGCGAGGATCTTGCCGGTGCTCGGCTCGATGGCCACGACCGCGCCCGTCTTGCTGCCGAGCCCCTCGAAGGCGGCCTTCTGGGCGGCGCCGCTCAGCGTCGTGACGACGTTGCCGCCCTTCTTCTTGTCGCCCGTGAACATCGACAGCGTGCGGTCGAAGAAGAGCCGGTCGTCGTTGCCGGTGAGGATGCCGTCCTCGATCTTCTCGATCTGGTTGGCGTCGTACGCCTGCGAGGCGTACCCGGTCACCGGTGCCCACATCGGGCCGTCGACGTAGGTCCGCTTGAAGCGGTAGTACGGGTCCTGGGAGTCGACCGAGCCCGTGATCGGCTTGCCGTCCACGATGATGTTGCCGCGCTCGTTCGCGTACCGCTCGATCGTGACGCGCCGGTTCTTCGGGTGCGCGTTCAGCTCGTCGGCGCGGACGTACTGGATCCAGTTGTCGCGGAGCAGCAGGGCGAGGACCAGCAGGCCGCAGAAGATCGCGACCCGTCGCAGGGGCTTGTTCACGGACGGACCACCTGGGTCATCTCGGCGTCGGGGGAGGGGGCGGGGGCGGGCGCCGGGCGGCGCGCGGTGTCGCTGATCCGGATCAGGATGCCGATCAGGGCCCAGTTGGCGATCACGGACGAACCGCCGTACGCGAGGAACGGCATGGTCATACCGGTCAGCGGGATGAGGCCCATCACACCGCCGGCGACGACGAAGACCTGGAGCGCGAAGGCGCCGGACAGGCCCATCGCGAGCAGCTTGCCGAAGGGGTCGCGGGCCGCGAGGGCGGTCCGGACACCCCGCTCGATGATCAGGCCGTACAGGAGCAGGAAGACCATGACGCCGGCCAGACCGAGCTCCTCGCCGACGGTGGCGAAGATGAAGTCGGAGTTGGCGGCGAAGCCGATCAGGTCCGAGTTGCCCTGGCCGAGGCCGGTGCCGAGGATGCCGCCGGAGCCGAAGGACATCAGCACCTGCGTCATCTGGTCACAGGCGGCGGCCATGTTGGAGCCCTCGGGAGCCGTCTTCAGGCACTCGAACGGGTCCAGCCAGGCGGCCACACGGGACTTGACGTGGCCGGCCGTGGAACCGACGACGACCGCACCCGCGGTGGACATCAGCAGACCCATGACGACCCAGCTGGTCCGCTCCGTCGCCACGTACAGCATGATCACGAACATGCCGAAGAACAGCAGCGACGTACCGAGGTCGTTCTCGAAGACCAGGATGAGAAGGCTGACGGCCCAGATCGTGAGGATCGGGCCGAGGTCACGGCCACGCGGCAGGTAGAGCCCCATGAACCGGCGGCTGGCCAGCGCCAGCGCGTCCCGTTTCACCATCAGATAGCCGGAGAAGAAGACCGCCAGGATGATCTTGGCGAACTCGCCGGGCTGGATGGAGAAGCCGGCGACGCTGATCCAGATCTTGGCGCCGAAGACATCGGCACCGAGGCCCGGCACCAGCGGCAGCAGCAGCAGCACCAGGGCCGCCACCATCGAGATGTACGTGTACCGCTGGAGCACCCGGTGGTCCTTCAGGACCAGCAGCACACCCACGAACATCGCGACCGCGATCGCCGAGTACAGCATCTGGCTGGGCGCGTCCGGGGTGAACGTCTTGTACCGGGAGATGATGCGCGGCGACTGGTCCAGGCGCCAGATCAGCACCAGACCCATCCCGTTCAGCAAGGTCGCCAGCGGCAGCAGCAGAGGGTCCGCGTACGGCGCGAACTTGCGCACCACGAGGTGCGCGACGCCCGCGAGCAGGCCGAGGCCGAGCCCGTACCCGAGCATTCCCGCGGGCACCTTGCCGTCGATCGCCAGGCCGACGTTCAGATAGGCGAACACCGGGATGACGACGGCGAACGCCAGCAGCGCCAGCTCGGTGTTGCGGCGGCTCGGCGCCTCGATCGCGCCGATGGTGGTCGTGTTGGTGACAACGCTCATGGTGGTGAAAGGCCCCCTACGGGTGCTTACTGCTTGCCGCAGTTCGAGGCCAGCTTCTGCTCGTCCTCCGTGAGGGTGGGGCCCGGGGAGGGAGCGGCTGTGGTGGGCTTGGATTCGGGGGTGGAACCGTCGGCGGGCGGCTTGCTCGCCTGGTCCGCGGCCTTGTCTGCGGCCTCACGGCGCTGCTCGGCCTTCTTGCAGGCCGAGGCCTGCGCCGAAAGCTCCGCGATCTTCGTCTGCGCCTTGCCGAGGCTGCCGCCGGCGATGGTGTCCTCGACCTGCTTGCGCTGGTACGCCGGCAGGTACTTGAGTTCGATCTCGGGGTGGTCCTTCTCCACATCCGACAGCGAGACCCAGGCCAGGTCCTGGCTGATGCCCCGGTACAGCGCCACGTGCTCCTCGTTCGAGCCGACGTAGTACTGCGTCTGCGTCCAGCGGTAGCCGCCGTACGCGCCGCCGCCGAGCACGGCCAGCGCCAGGATCAGGAAGAAGCTCCGCTTCAGCCACTTGCGGCCGCCGCGCTGCTTGGTGAAGTCCTCGTCGCTGTACGACCCGAACGAGCCCTGCGGGGGCATCCCGCCGTACCCGTGGTCGTCGCCGCTGCCGGGCGGACCGAAGCCGCCCGCCGGGGGCTGCTGGTGCGGCGCGGGGCGGCCGAGCCCGGAGGCACGGCCGGCCGGCGTCTGCATCGCTCCGCCGTCCGAAGGCTGCACCTGGTTCTCGGCGACCGCGCCGACGATCACCGGGGTGTCGCTCAGCTGACCGGCGAGCGTGTCACCGCCGTCGACGTCGAGGACGTCGGCGACGATCACCGTGATGTTGTCGGGGCCGCCGCCGCGCAGCGCGAGCTGGATCAGCTCCTGCACGGTCTCCTGCGGGCCCTGGTAGCTGGCGAGGGTGTCCTCCATCGTCTGGTGGGAGACGACTCCGGACAGCCCGTCGGAACAGATCAGATAGCGGTCGCCGGCCCGGACCTCACGGATCGACAGGTCGGGCTCGACATGGTCGCCGCTGCCCAGCGCACGCATCAGCAGCGAACGCTGCGGATGGGTCGTGGCCTCTTCCTCGGTGATCCGGCCCTCGTCGACGAGGCGCTGCACCCAGGTGTGGTCCTGCGTGATCTGCGTGAGCACCCCGTCGCGCAGCAGGTACGCCCGCGAGTCGCCGACGTGCACCAGGCCGAGGCGCTGGCCCGTCCACAGCAGGGCGGTGAGCGTCGTGCCCATGCCCTCCAGCTGGGGGTCCTCCTCGACCATCATCCGCAGCTGGTCGTTGGCACGCTGCACCGCCGCACCGAGCGAGGTGAGGATGTCCGAACTGGGGACGTCGTCGTCGAGGGTGACCAGCGTCGAGATCACCTCGGAGGAGGCGACCTCACCGGCGGCCTGACCACCCATGCCGTCGGCGATGGCGAGCAGACGGGGACCGGCGTAGCCGGAGTCCTCGTTGCCCTCACGGATCATGCCCTTGTGCGACCCGGCGGCGAAGCGCAGTGACAGGCTCATGCGCACCTGCCCCGTCGACGTCGCCTCGGGGTACAGCCGGTCTCGAGCCACACTGCCCACCCTCCGGTCGGGAGCCCGTGCCAGGACACGGCCGGGACCCCACGGTCCGCCGTGCGGCCCACTGTGAGGACCGCCTCGGCCCGCTCGCTCCGCTCGCACTCATACATGACGTAGCACTACTTCCGCAGCTCGATGACGGTCTTGCCGATGCGGATCGGCGCGCCCAGCGGAATCGGTGTGGCGGTGGTGAGGCGGGTCCGGTCGAGATACGTGCCGTTGGTGGACCCGAGATCCTCGACGATCCACTGGCCGTCCCGGTCCGGGTAGATCCTGGCATGGCGGCTGGACGCGTAGTCGTCGTCCAGCACGATCGTCGAATCGTGTGCACGCCCCAGCGTGATGGTCTGCCCCTGCAGGGCGACCGTCGTGCCGGTGAGGGTGCCCTCGGAGACGACGAGTTTGGTCGGGGCGCCGCGGCGCTGCCGCCCGCCGCCCGCGTTCTGCTGTCCGCGCTGCTGGGGCGGCGCGGCCGCCTGCTGGCGCGGATTCTGCTGCGGACGGGCGTCCTGGCGGCGCGAACCGCGCTGCGTGACACGCGTGCCGAACAGGTCGCTGCGGATGACCTGGACGGCCACGATCACGAACAGCCACAGAACGGCCAGGAAACCCAGCCGCATGACCGTCAGGGTCAGCTCTGACATTGCCCCCGCTTCACCCTTCGGCTTGCCGGTAAACGATGGTGGTGCTGCCCACGACGATCCGCGAGCCGTCGCGGAGCGTAGCGCGGGTGGTGTGCTGCCCGTCCACCACGATGCCGTTGGTGGATCCGAGATCCTGGATCGTCGAGGGCGTTCCGGTCCGGATCTCGCAGTGCCGGCGGGAGACGCCGGGATCGTCGATCCTCACGTCCGCGTCGGTGCTGCGGCCAAGGACCAGAGTCGGGCGGGAGATCTGATGGCGGGTGCCGTTGATCTCGATCCACCGGCGCACCTGGGCGCCGGCGGAAGGCATGGGGCCGGGGCCACCGGCGTTGGGACGGCCGGCGGGCGCCTGGCCGGGGCGCGGCGCACCGGCGCCCGGCGGCGGGGCCGCGGGCATCGGCGGGGCACCGGCCGGAGGATAGCCGTAACCACCCGGCGCACGACCCTGCGAGGGGCCGGCGGCCGGGGCCTGCTGCGGCGCCGCGTGCTGTGACGAACTCGACGCGAGAGTGCGGCTGCGCACCCGGTACAGACCGGTGTCGAGGTCTTCGGCCTTCTCCAGGTGGACCTTGATCGGGCCCATGAAGGTGTAGCGCTGCTGCTTCGCGTAGTCCCTGACCAGGCCGGCGAGCTCGTCGCCGAGCTGGCCCGAGTACGGGCTGAGGCGCTCGTAGTCCGGCGTGCTCAGCTCGACGATGAAGTCGTTGGGGACGACGGTCCGCTCGCGGTTCCAGATCGTCGCGTTGTTGTCGCACTCACGCTGGAGAGCGCCCGCGATCTCGACGGGCTGGACCTCGGACTTGAAGACCTTGGCGAAGGTGCCGTTGACCAGACCTTCGAGCCGCTGTTCGAAACGCTTCAGGACTCCCATGGGGCACCTCCTCCGTCGTTGTCGTCCTGGTACTGCTTACTGATCGTATCCACGCGTCGGGAAATCGGCTGGTTCCCCTTCTCTGCCCTGTGGACGAGTGTCACCTCTCACAGACCTTCCCCACGGATCGTAGAGGCGGCCTGTGGACAGTGTCCCGCACCCGGAGAGCGAGCAGGGGGACCGGGCGGGGCCGTGGGGGCGGTCCGCCCCGTTCCTCCCGTTACCCGTCGGCTCCTCGTTCACGCCGAGTGTCCCTCCTCTCTCTGTGGATCCGTACATCCGTCCCGAGATCCGACCCGAGATCCGTCCCTGCGTCCGTCCCGAGATCCGTCCCTGCCGTCCTGACCGTCCCGGCAATCGTTCGGGCATCCGCCCCCGGTCCCGGTCTCCGTCTGTCCTGTTCGTTCGAGGAGGGGGTCAAACAAACGGATGTGAATCCACGGTCTGCGACGTGCTAATCTTCAGATGTCGCCAGGCGATCACACCGAAAAGGTGAGGGAGCCCGGAGCACACCCAATGCGCGGGTGGCGGAATAGGCAGACGCGCTGGATTCAGGTTCCAGTGCCCGAAAGGGCGTGGGGGTTCAACTCCCCCCTCGCGCACCAGACGGAAGCCCCGTAGGTCATCGACCTACGGGGCTTCCGCATGTTGTGGACGCGCGCCCGGTGATCGGCGTCCGGCGCGGCCGACGGGTGAGACGTTCGTCGCGCCGGCGAGCGACGAAAGAGAGCCGCGGCGCGGGGTGGGCACTCCCTAGGGTGCGAGCGTGGACGCGACTACGAAGAGCAGGGCCGGGCTCCGCGCCGGTTGGAAATGGTTCGCGACGCCCGGCATGTGGTCGCGGCGCAGGACCGCCGGCGAAGTGGTGCTCGCCGTCGTCATGGCGCTGCTGGCCGCCGGCACCGAGGAACTCGCCGGAGAGCACGGATGGCAGCTCGCCGCGGTCGCGCTGGCCGCCGCGGTCCTGTCGCTGCTGCGCCGCCGGCTGCCCTCCACCACGCTCATCCTCACCGGCGGCCTCGCGCCCCTCCTGCCCGGCTTCCTGGTGCTGCTCATCCTCGTCGGCTGGTCCGCCGGCCGGTACATCGCCGGCGCCGGACGGGCGCTGATCGCGTTCACCGTCGCGTACGTATTGAACATCGCCACGTCCCTGCTCGACGTCTGGGACCTGCACCGGACCCTGACCGTCGTGTTCATGTCGACGCTGTACTACCTGGGGACGACGCTGGCACCCGGCCTCGCCAACCGGTACTGGACCCAGCGCCGGAGCCTGCTCCACGCCCTCCAGGAGCGCAACGCCCAACTGCTGAGGGAACGCGCGATGGTGGCCTCGTCGGCCCGGCTCCGGGAACGGCAGCGCATCGCCCAGGACATGCACGACAGCCTCGGACACCAACTGGCCCTCATCTCCGTGCACACCGGCGCCCTGGAGGTCGACCGGGAGCTGACCGACCGACAGCGCGAGGCGGTCGGCGTCCTGCGCAACGCGTCGGTGACCGCGATGCACGAACTGCGCGAGGTCGTCGGCATCCTGAACGACGGCATCGAGGCACCGGTCGAGGCGCCCACGGCGCCCGTACGGGCCGGCGACGAATCGGGACGGGCGGCACGGGGGACCGCCGGTATCGAGGGGCTCGTCGAGGCGGCACGGGCCGCCGGGAACAAGGTGGAGCTACGGCGGCTCGGGGAGTACCAGCCCCTCCCGCCGGCCGCCGACCACGCCGCGTACAGGATCGTCCAGGAGGCGCTCACCAACGCCTACAAGTACGCGCCGGGGGCGCCGATCGACGTCGAGGTGCGGTACGAGCCGGACTCCTTCGTCATCGAGATCGGCAACGAGCCGGTCGCCGACCCGCCGCGGGACGTGGTGAGCGGCGGACAGGGACTGACCGGGCTGTACGAGCGGGCCCGGCTCGTCGGCGGCATGGTCCACGCGGGCCCCGCCGACGGCGGCGGGTTCCGGGTCGCCGGCGTACTCCCCTACGGGGTGGTCGAAGCAGCGCCTTTGGTCGATGTGGCCGACGACTTCCGGCAGCAGTCGACGCGGCCCCTGGTCGGCGACCTTGGTCCGGTCACGGTCGGACCGGCCGACTGGACGTTCACGGAACGGGAGCTGGCGATGGCGATGCGCGGGGGCAGGAGCACGGGCCGCGGAGTCGCGGTGGGATGCGGGATCGCGTTCGCGTCCCTGGTGCTGCTGCTGGTGGCGGGGGGCTTCGGCGTCTACTTCCTGGTCGGCGCCATGGAGAAGGGCATGATCGATCCGGGCGAGTACGACGCGGTCAAGGTCGGCGCGGCCGAGCAGGAGGTGCGTGACCGGCTCCCGTCCGGCGACACCATCGCCACCACCGGTCTGCACGGCAAGGGCCCCGCGGAGCCCGAGGGGGCGAAGTGCCTGGTGCTGATGTCCTCGGAGGTCGTGGACAGCGAAGCAGAGCCGGTTTTCCGGTTCTGCTTCAAGGACGGCAAGCTGATCGAGAAAAAGTCGTACGAGGTCAAGCGCTAACGCTGGCCCGCCCGAATCGGTAGCCGTTGGGGAGTAGCTGTGACAGGGCAGCGCATCAGGGTCGTGATCGCCGATGACGAGCCGCTGATCAGGGCCGGGATCCGGATGATCCTCACCTCCGACCAGGACATCGAGGTGGTGGGGGAGGCCGCGAACGGGCGGGAGGCCGTCGAGCAGGCGCGGGCCCACGCCGCCGACGTCGTGCTCCTCGACATCCAGATGCCGGTCCTCGACGGACTCTCCGCCCTGCCCGAACTGCGCCGGGCGGCGCCCTCGACGAAGGTGATCGTGCTCACGACCTTCGGCGAACGGGAGAACGTCCTGCGCGCCCTGGAGCACGGCGGCGCGGGGTTCCTGCTCAAGGACACGGCCCCGGCCGAGCTGATCGGGGCGGTACGGGCCGCGGCGGCGGGAGACGCCTATCTGTCTCCCGCCGCCACCCGGCACGTGGTGGAACAGCTCGCCTCGGGACGCGAAGTGGCCCGCGCCGAACAGGCGCGGACGCGGGTGGCGGCGCTGAGCGAGAAGGAACGCGAGGTGCTCGCGCTGCTCGGGGAGGGGCTGTCCAACGCGGACGCCGGGCGGCGCCTGCACATGAGCGAGGCCACCGTGAAGACGTACGTCAGCCGGATCCTCGCCAAGCTGGGGTGCGAGAACCGGGTCCAGGCGGCGCTCCTCGCGCGCGACGCGGGGCTCTAGGGGCTTGTCGTGGTGGGGTCGGCGGGGCTGCCGTCGGGGAGGGCGACGGGACCGGCCGCGTTGTAGCGGAGCAGGTACGCGGCGAATCGGGCGAGGTCCTCTGCCGACCAGTCCTTGAGGCGCTCCTGGTAGGCGGCCCGCCGGCTGGCCTGGGTGGAGGCGAGGATGCGCGTGCCCGCCTCCGTGGGATGCAGCACCTGCACCCGGTGATCCTCAGGGTCCGGCCGGCGCTCGACGAGACCGAGCTTCTCCAGGCCGCCGACCTGGCGGCTGACCGTCGACTTGTCCAGCAGATAGTGGGCGGCGAGATCGGTGGCGCGGCAGCCCTGCTGGTCGACGATGTGGGCGAGCAGCGTGTACGAGACGAGCGGGAGCTCGGGATGGAGCCGGGCGGCCGCGGCGCGGGCCCGGCGGGCGAATGCCGTCAGTTCCCGCTGGATGGTGTCGACCGATGTCTCGCGCGGGGCGTCGGTCATGGTGCGCTCCTTTGGTCCCGGTTTGCTCGATGACAGTTCAGTTGTATAGTACAACGGTTCTTTAGTTGTAAAAGCCAACAATGGAGGTGGGTGCTCGTGTCCCCAGGCACTGCTGGATCGGCATCGGCGGGAACGGCACCGATCTCGGGATCGACGCCAGGATCGATGGCGGCATCGGCGGGTACGGCACCGGGACCGGCGGGTACGGCACCGGGACCGGCGTCGGGATCGGCGCCGGCGGGCGCGCTGCGGCACGTGCTCGGGCATCTGCTCACCCCGCTCCTCATGTGCGTCGGCATGGGACTCGCCTACCTCGGCGCCTTCCACGCCCCCCAGCCCCACGACCTGCGCGTCGACGTCGTCGGCTCCGGCCCCTCCGCCCAGGTCCTCGCCCAGACCCTCCACGACAAGGGTGCCGGCGCCCTCGACGTCCGCACCGTCGCCGACCGGCAGACCGCCGTCACCGCACTGCGCGAACAGACCTCCTACGGCGCCTACATCCCCGGCACCCGCCCCGAACTGCTCGTCGCCTCCGCCTCCTCCGACACCAGCGCCATGGCCGTCGAGAAGGTCTTCACCAAGGTCGCCGCAGGACAGAACGCGCCCCTGAAGGTCACCGACGTCGCCCCCGTCTCCGACGGCGACCCCACCGGACAGGGCATCTTCTTCCTCCTGGTCGCCCTCAGCATCGGCTCGTACGCCTCCGTCGCCGTCATCGGCGGCGCGGGCGCCGTCCTCCCCCTCCGGATCCGCGCCCTGCTCGCCGCCGGGACATCGCTCGCCGTCAGCCTCATCGGCACCGTCTTCGCCGGACCGATGTTCCACCTCGTCGACCACGGACTCGGCGGAGTCTGGGCGATGTCATGGCTGTACTCGGCCGGCATCCTGCTGATCGGCGTCGGCCTCCACACCTTCCTGCGCCGTTGGACCACCCTCGGCGTGATGGTCCTGTTCGTCATGCTCAACTTCACCAGCTCAGGCGGCATCTACCGCCCCGAACTCCAGCCCGGCCTCTTCGCCGCCCTGCACGCCTTCTGGAACGGCGCCGGCTTCGTCGAGGGCGTCCGCGGCCACGTCTACTTCGACGACCACGCCCTCGGCGGACACCTCCTCGTCCTCGCCCTGTGGTTCCTCGCCGGAGTCGCTCTCATGGCCGTCGCGGCCGTTGCCGAGGCGCGCCGACGGCAGGAGCCGGAGGGCCCGCCGAAGGAGGAGCCGGAGGAGGAACTGCAGGAGGAACTGGAGCAGGCCGTCGGGGTCTGAGCGTCCCGACCCCCGTTGTCCACAGGCCGTTGTCCACAGGGGGAAGACGGGCCGACCGACCCGGCGGTACCGTCATGCCCAGTTGATGTTGGGCAGCGCCACACCAAGTCGGGGGAGGATGTCTCATGGGCGAGATCCGGACCGTCGTACCGGAACAGCGAGGCATGGACAGCGGACGCGTTCCGCACGTGCCCGGGTTCGCAGAGCGGGCAGCCGCGGGAGCCACGGACACCCCCAAGGAACAGGGCAAGTCCCTGCGCGAGCGCGTCCCGCGCTCTACCCACAGCACGCTCACCCTCGCCGGCGACCGTCCCGACGCCGTCCGCGCCGTCGAGGAATCCAGCCGCGACCGGGTGAAGGAACTCGCACCGATACGCGTCGGCAGAATGGCCGCCAGCCCCTTCGCGTTCCTGCGCGGATCCGCCGGACTCATGGCCCACGACCTCGCCGGCTCCCCCGTCACCGGCGTCGCCGCCCAGATATGCGGCGACGCGCACGCGGCCAACTTCGGCCTCTACGGCGACGCACGCGGCCGCCTCGTCATCGACCTCAACGACTTCGACGAGACCGTCGTCGGCCCCTGGGAATGGGACCTGAAGCGACTCGCCACCTCCCTGGTGCTCGCCGGGCGGGAAGCGGGAGCGAGCGAGGACACCTGCCGGGCCGCCGCCTTCGACACCGTCGGCGCCTACCGACGCACGATGCGCCTGCTCGCCAAGCTCCCCGCCCTCGACGCCTGGAACGCCATCGCCGACGAGGAGCTCGTCTCCCACACCGACGCCCGTGACCTGCTCGGCACCCTCGAACGGGTCTCGGAGAAGGCACGGAACAACACCAGCGCACGCTTCGCCGCCAAGTCGACCGAGTCCGTGACCGACGCCGACGGCGGAGGCCGGCGCTTCGTCGACGCACCGCCGGTACTGCGCCGCGTACCGGACCAGGAAGCGGCGGCGGTCGCCGCCTCCCTCGGCGACTACCTGGCCACCGTCTCCGAGGACCGGCTGCCGCTGCTCGCCCGGTACGCAGTCCACGACGTCGCCTTCCGCGTCGTCGGGACCGGCAGCGTCGGCACCCGCTCCTACGTCGTGCTGCTCCTCGACCACCGCGGAGAGCCCCTCGTCCTCCAGGTGAAGGAGGCACGGCCCTCGGCCCTGCTCCCCCACCTCCCGGCCGTCGGATTCACCGTCCCGGACGCGGGACATGAAGGGCGCCGCGTGGTCCTGGGGCAGAAGCGGATGCAGGTCGTCAGCGACATCCTGCTCGGCTGGACCACGGTGCAGGGGCGCCCCTTCCAGGTGCGCCAGTTCCGCAACCGCAAGGGCAGCGTCGACCCGGCCGCCCTCACCCCGGACCAGGTCGACGACTACGGCCGCATGACCGGCGCCCTGCTGGCCCGTGCGCACGCCCACAGCGCCGACCCGCGTCTGATAGCCGGCTACTGCGGAAAGAACGAGGAGCTCGACGAGGCGATCGCGGCCTTCGCCGTCGCGTACGCCGACCGCACCACGGCGGACCACACCGACCTGGTCACAGCGGTGAACAACGGCCGGATAGCGGCCGAGCTCGGAGTGTGACGGCCGACGCCTGCCCGACCACGGGCTGACGTCGCCGAGGGGGACGGGGGATGGGGCGGGGCGGGGGAGGGAGGGGGGAGGGCCCCCGACGGGATCGTAGGCTGGTGGGGTGACGGACCGGAGCGAGGACGTAGGCGTGGACCAGGACGTGGACCAGGGCGCGAGCCCGGATGGTGACGCCGGTGCGGAGCGGCCCGAGGCGCGGCTGGAGAAGGCCGTGCGGGTGGCCGAGCAGGCGCTGATCGAGTTCGAGATCGCGGTGGAGACGTTCCGGGTCGAGGTGGACAACTTCTCCCGGCTCCACCACCAGCGGCTCGGCCCGATGTACACGCGTCTCGACGAGCTGGACGCGCAGATCGCCGAGGCGCGGGCGGCCAAGACCGGGGATCCGGAGGATCTGCGGCGGGCGCAGGAGGCGCGGGCGGTCGTGATGCCGATGCCCGGCGTCGAGGAGCTCTTCCATGACTGGATCGACTCCGACGGGCTGTCGCCCGAGGCCGCCGCGATGCTGACCGAGCAGCCGGTGCAGCCGCCGAAGCGGGTCCGGCCCGGCGAGGAGGCCCGGAAGCTGTATCGCGAGCTGGCGCGGCAGGCGCACCCGGATCTGGCGCGGGACGAGGACGAGCGCAAGCGGCGCGACGCGTTCATCACGCGGGTGAACGCCGCGTACGCGCGCGGTGACGTCGCGCTGCTGCGGGAGCTGTCCGCCGAGTGGGCCGCGGGTCCGGTGCCGGAGGAGGAGCGGCTCAGCGAGAGCGAGGAGCTGTACGCGCGCCTTGAGTGGCTGACGCAGCGCAAGGAGCTGCTGACGCTGGTGGCGCGGGAGCTGGAGGACAGCGCGATCGGCGCGATGCTGCGGATGGCGCCGGACGACCCGGACCGGTTGCTGGAGGAGATCGCCGAGCAGCTGTTGGCGCAGGTCTCCGAGCGTGAGGCGGAGCTGGCCGGACTGGTGCAGTAGGTTTTTGTCAGAGCTCGGTACTGAATGAGAGAAGGCCCGTCCCATGAACTTCGCCCCGCTGCCCTCGGTGGAAGCGGCCTCCGTGCCGGCCGATGCCCTGGTGCTGGATGTCCGGGAGGACGACGAGTGGGTGGCCGGGCATGCGGTGGACGCGCTGCATGTGCCGATGAGTGACTTCGTTGCGCGGTTCGGTGAGGTGACCGAGGCGGTGGCCGATGGCCGTCGCGCGTATGTGATGTGCCGGGTGGGTGGCCGGTCGGCGCAGGTCACGCAGTATCTGGTGCAGCAGGGGATCGACGCGGTGAACGTCGACGGCGGGATGCTCGCCTGGGACGGTGCCGGGCGGCCGGTCGTGGGGAACGACGGCAGCCCGGGCTTCGTCCTGTAGGAGCCGGTTCAGCCGAGGGGGTGGGCGGCCAGCAGGTCGCCGAGGGCTTCCTCGTGGGCGGCGGCGGGGCCGAGGGCGAGTTCGAGCTGTTTGGCCCAGGCGTGGTAGCGGTGCAGGGGGTAGTCGGTGTCGGCGCCGAAGCCTCCGTGGAGGTGTTGGGCGGTCTGGACGACGCGGCGGACGCCTTCGGATGCCCAGATCTTGGCGACGGCGATGTCCGCGGCGGCGGGCAGTGGTCCGCCGGCTCCTGTGCTGATGCGCCAGGCGGCTTGCCAGAGGGTGACTTCCATGGCGCGCAGGTCTATGTAGCGGTCGGCGGCCTGGACGGCGACGGCTTGGAAGGTGGCCACGGGGTGGCCGAACTGTTCGCGCTTGCCGGTGTACTGGCTCGTCATGGTGAGGACGTTCTCGCCGAGGCCGAGGGCGAGGGCGCAGGTTCCGGTGGCGAGGAGGCCGCGTAGCCATTCCCAGGCGCCTTCGGTGTCGATGACGTCGGCGCCGTCGAGGCGGACGGAGTCGAGGTGGAGTTCGGCGAGGAGTTCGCCGCTCGTGGAGTACTGCTCGGCGAGGGTGAGGCCGTCGTGGGTGCGGGGGAGCAGCGCGAGGACGGTGCCACCGTCGGTGGTGTGGGCGGGGACGGCGATGCGGTCGGCGCCGTGGGCCCAGGGGACGGCGCTCTGGAGGCCGTCGAGGATCCATTGGGTGCCGTCGCGGTGGGCGGTGACGGCGAGTTCGGCGGGGTCGTGGCCGGTGCGGCCGTTTGCGGCGGCGGTGAGGACGAGTTCGCCGCGGGCGACGCGGGGGAGGAGTTCGGCTGCTGTGTCGTCGGTGGCGTAGCGCTGGATGGTCATGGCGACCGCGCTGGTCTCCAGGAGGGGGACGCGGGCGAGGACGCGGGCTGATTCGCGCAGGACGAGGCAGAGGGCGATGGTGTCGAGTCCGGCGCCGCCGTGTTCGGGGGCGAGGACGAGGCCGAGGAGGTCGGAGGCGGCGAGGCGGGACCAGAGGGGTCGGTCGAGGTCGTCGGCGACGGCGTGGGGGGTGAGCGCGGGGCTCGGTACGCCGTCGGGTGTGACGCCGGAGAAGACCGCTTTGGCCGCCTCGACGGCCGCCTGCTGTTCTTCGGTGAAGGTGAAGTCCACGGCCATGCCCTCCCGTTGCCGATCTGACGGATCGTCAAGATAGAACAGGTTCTAGGCGAAGGGAATGGCCGCGGGGCCTTCAGCGGTCGAAGTCGAGCTCCACTTCCGCGGTGGCCGGGTGGGACTGGCAGGCCAGGACGTATCCGGCCTCGGTCTCTTCCGGCTCCAGGGCGAAGTTGCGGTCCATCCGGACTTCGCCGTCGACGAGGAAGGCGCGGCAGGTGCCGCATACTCCGCCCTTGCAGGCGTAGGGGGCGTCGGCGCGGGCGCGGAGGACGGTGTCGAGGAGCGTCTCGCCTTCCTGTACGGGCCAGTTGCCGGAGCGGCCGTGCAGGGTCGCGGTGAGGGTGGCGTGGACGGGTGCGTCGGCGCGGGGTGCCGGGGCGGGCGCAGAGCCGTCGTCGACGTGGAAGATCTCCTGGTGGATCCGGGTGCGGTCGACGCCGAGTCCGCGCAGGGCGTGTTCGGCGCTCTGGACGAGGCCGAACGGGCCGCACAGGAACCAGCCGTCGATGTCGGCGACGGGCAGGAGTGCGGGGAGCAGTCCGGTGAGCCGTTCCTTGTCGAGGCGTCCGGAGGGGAGGCCCGCCTGCTGTTCCTCGCGGGAGAGCACGGTGACGAGCTGGAAGCGGTCGGGGTGGCGGTCCTTCAGGTCGGCGACCTCGTCGAGGAACATCGTGGAGGAGGCGGTGCGGTCGCTCCGTACGAGGTAGAACCGGGCGTCCGGTTCCGCCGCGAGGAGGGTGGCCGCCATCGACAGGACCGGGGTGATGCCGCTGCCGCCGACGACGGCCGCGAAGCGTCCGGGGCGGGGGGCGAGGGTGAAGCGGCCCATCGGTTCCATGACCTCGACGGTGTCGCCGACGGCCAGTTCCTTGAGGGCGTACGTGGAGAACTCGCCGCCGTCGACGAGCCGGATGCCGACGCGCAGGACGGGGTCCTGGCCTTCGGGGGTGGCGGCGGCGCAGATCGAGTAGGTGCGGCGGATCTCTTCGCCGTCCCGGGTGGTGCGGCGCAGGGCGAGGTGCTGGCCGGGGGTGTGGCGGTAGGCCTCGCGCAGCTCGGGCGGGACCGCGAAGGTGACGGCCACCGAGTCGTCCGTGAGCTGCTCGACCTCGCTCACCCGGAGCGGATGGAACCCGGCCCGTCCGGGGCGTGAGGACTGCATCTACAACTCCTTGAAGTGGTCGAACGGTTCGCGGCAGGCGGTGCAGCGGCGCAGCGCCTTGCAGGCGGTGGAGGAGAACCGGCTGAGCAGTTCGGTGTCGGTGGAGCCGCAGTTCGGGCAGCGGATCGCCAGGGTGAGGGCGACGGGTCCGCCTGCGGGGCCTTGGGGGCGGGGCGGGGCGATGCCGAATTCGGCGAGCTTGCGCCGTCCTTCGTCGCTGATGTCGTCCGTCGACCAGGCGGGTGCGAGGACGGTGACGACGGTGACCTCGGGCACGCCGTGCTCGTGCAGTGCGTGCTCGATGTCGCTGGACATCGCTTCGATGGCGGGGCAGCCGGTGTACGTGGGGGTCAGCTCGACCTCGACGCGGCCGGTGCCGAGGACCTGGACGCCGCGCAGGACGCCGAGTTCGCCGAGGGTGAGGACGGGCAGCTCGGGGTCGGGGACGGCGCCGGCGATCCGGCTCAGTTCCTGCTCCAGGTCCGTCATGGTCACCATGTCGCCCCCGGGTGGCTGCGGTGCAGGTGCTGCATCTCGGCGAGCATCCGGCCGAAGGATTCGGTGTGCAGGCCCTGTCGGCCCGCTCCCGCGGCCCAGGCGCCGGTGCGGGGCCCGCCGGGGACGGTGAGGGTGGCCTTTTCGAGGACGGCGGTGACGGAGGCGAGCCAGGCGCTCTGCAGGGCTTCGTGGTCGACGTCGAGGCCGTCGACGGGCTGGAACAGCTCGCCGGTGTAGCGCCAGAGCGCGTCGCAGGCCCGCTGCATCCGGTCGTGGCTCTCGGGGGTGCCGTCGCCGAGGCGCAGGGTCCAGTGTTCGGCGTGGTCCTGGTGGTAGGCGACTTCCTTGACGGCTTTGGCCGCGAGTCCGCTCAGGGGCCCGCCGCCGGTGGCCAACCGGCCGTAGAGGAGCCGCTGGTAGGTGGAGAAGTAGAGCTGGCGCGCGATGGTGTGGGCGAAGTCGCCGTTGGGCTGTTCGACCAGCTGGGTGTTGCGGAAGGCCCGTTCCTCGCGGAGGTAGGCGAGCTCGTCCTCGTCGCCGACGAGCGAGAGCAGGATGCGTGCCTGGCCGAGCAGGTCGAGTGCGATGTTGGCGAGGGCGACCTCCTCTTCCAGTACGGGCGCGCTGCCGGCCCACTCCCCCAGGCGGTGGGAGAGGACGAGGGCGTCGTCGCCGAGGGCGAGGGCGGCGGTCGTGGTCGCGGTGGTCTGCGCGGTCACAGGTGCTTCACTCCCTCGGGGATCTCGTAGAAGGTCGGGTGGCGGTAGGGCTTGTCCGCCGACGGCTCGAAGAAGGGGTCCTTCTCGTCGGGCGAGGACGCGGTGATCGCGGCGGAGGGGACCACCCAGATCGATACGCCTTCGTTCCGGCGGGTGTACAGGTCGCGGGCGTTGCGCAGGGCCATCTCGGCGTCCGGCGCGTGGAGGCTGCCCGCGTGGGTGTGGGACAGTCCGCGGCGCGAGCGCACGAACACCTCCCACAGGGGCCATCCGTCGGTGGTCATGCGCCTGCCTCCCCGTGCTTCTGCTGCTGTGCGTGCTTGTCTGCGTATGCCGCGGCGGCGTCCCTGACCCAGGCGCCGTCCTCGTGGGCCTGGCGGCGCTTGTCGAGCCGCTGTTCGTTGCAGGGGCCGTTGCCCTTGAGGACGTCCCAGAACTCGGTCCAGTCGATGGCGCCGAAGTCGTGGTGTCCGCGCTCCTCGTTCCACTTCAGGTCCGGGTCGGGGAGGGTGAGCCCGAGGGCCTCGGCCTGGGGGACGGCGATGTCGACGAAGCGTTGGCGCAGCTCGTCGTTGGAGTGGCGCTTGATCTTCCAGGCCATGGACTGGGCGGAGTGCGCCGACTCGTCGTCCGGGGGGCCGAACATCATCAGGGAGGGCCACCACCAGCGGTCGACCGCGTCCTGGGCCATGGCGTGCTGGGCCTCGGTGCCGCGGGAGAGGGCGAGCAGGGCTTCGTAGCCCTGGCGCTGGTGGAAGGACTCCTCCTTGCAGACGCGGACCATCGCGCGGGCGTACGGGCCGTAGGAGCAGCGGCAGAGCGGGACCTGGTTGGTGATGGCGGCGCCGTCCACGAGCCAGCCGATCGCGCCGACGTCGGCCCAGGTCAGCGTGGGGTAGTTGAAGATCGAGGAGTACTTCTGGCGGCCGGAGTGGAGCTTGTCGAGCAGCTCGTCGCGGCTGGTGCCGAGGGTCTCCGCCGCGCTGTACAGGTAGAGACCGTGGCCGGCTTCGTCCTGGACCTTGGCCATGAGGATCGCTTTGCGGCGCAGTGAGGGCGCGCGGGTGATCCAGTTGGCCTCGGGCTGCATTCCGATGATCTCGGAGTGCGCGTGTTGCGCGATCTGGCGGACGAGCGACGCCCGATAGGCGTCGGGCATCCAGTCGCGTGGCTCGATGCGCTCGTCGGCGGCGACGGCGGCGTCGAACACCGCCTCGTAGGCGGCGTGGGTCGCTGCCGTGGCCGCGTCCCGCATGGACTGTGCGTCCTGTGCGCCCGCGGTCACCGCTGTCGCTGACGTCCCTGTGGTCATCGGACCCCCTACCGACCGATCGTTCGGTTGAATGACTTCAATGGTCGGTCGGCGGCCCGTATGGTGTCAACCCTGTGGATAACAGCGGTGGACGAATCGGGGATCGGGGCGGGATGGACTCGTACGACGACACGGGCACGCGTGAAGCGCGCCCAGCCACCGGACCGGGGCCCCGAACGGGCGTCGGGATCGCCTCGCTCTCGCTTCCGTACCAGGTCGTCGCGGCCGTCGCGCTGGCCGGCGCGGGCGTCTTCGCCCTGGTCCATCTCGCGATGGTGTTTCTCCACGTCGCACCGTCGAACACGCTCACCAAGCAGCACGGAGCGGTCGTCGACGACTGGATCTACCCCGAGTTCGAGCAGAACTGGAAGCTCTTCGCGCCCAACCCGCTCCAGCAGAACAACGCCGTCCAGGTTCGCGCGGAGGTCGCCGCGGCCGACGGCTCCCGGCGCACCACCGGCTGGATCGATCTGACCGCGCAGGACACCGAGGCCGTCCGCGGCAGCCTCCTCCCCAGCCACACGGAGCAGAACGAGCTCCGCCGGGCGTGGGACTTCTATCTGAACACCCACACCGAGGACCATCGGGCCCAAGGGCTGCGCGGCCGGCTCTCCGAGAGCTACGTCCGCCGGATCGTGATGCTCCGCCTCGACGAGCAGCGCCTCGACGGCGCGGTGAAGCGGATCCAGCTCCGTACCACCGTGCGTGCCGTCCCGGCCCCGTCGTGGAGCACCGAGAAGACCTCCACCGACCCCGTCCACCGGGAGTACCCGTGGTGGAAGGTGACCGCCGCCGATCTGCCCGGTGGTGCGAAGGACGTCCGTACGGAGGCGGCCCGGTGAACCAGCCCTCCCAGAACCAGGCGCCTGAGAACCAGCCGTCCCAGGACCAGCCGTCCCAGAACCGGCCGTCCCAGGACCAGGCCCCGGAGAACCTGGCAGCTCAGGACCAGGCCCCCGTGCACCAGACCTCCGGCGACCACGCGGCCCCGGGTGCGTACGCCGCCCCCGGCCTGCCCCGCGAGCCCTTCGACCGGCGGCTCGCGCGGGCCATCCAGCGGGTCACCGCCAACGCCCTCGGGCCGTACCAGAGCGCGATCATCCGGATCGGCTTCTCGCTCACCTGGCTGCTCTTCCTGCTGCGCGAGCTGCCCCACCGTCATGAGCTGTACGGCCCCGAAAGCCCCTGGTCGTGGGAGATGGGCCGGCAGCTGATCGCCGACAACAGCGCGTTCACGGTGCTGATGTGGTCGGACGGCGGGCTCTGGTTCGAGTTCGTCTACGTGCTCGCCGTGCTCTCCGCCGCGCTGCTGCTGGTCGGCTGGCGCACCCGCGCCATGTCGGTGGTCTTCATGGTCGGCGTGCTGTCCCTGCAGAATCGCTCCGTCTTCGTGGGCGACGGCGGCGACAACGTCATCCACCTCGCCGCGATCTACCTCGTCCTGACCCGCTGCGGCCAGGTCTGGTCCCTGGACGCCCGCCGGGCGGCCCGCGAGGCCCGCGCCGCGGCCGACGGTCTGACACCACGCCGTGACGTCGTCGGACCTCTGCTGTGGGTGGTCCTCGGAGGCTTCCTGCTCGTCGCCACCTACTTCCTCGGTGTCACCGGCTCCACCTGGCTGCTGGTGCTGATGTGGGTGCTGTGGCTGGCGCAGGCGCTGTGGTGGGCGGTGTGCCGCTACGCCCCGGGCGAGCCGCGCACGCTCCTCGACGTCCTCGCCAATCTCGCCCACAACGCGACGCTCGTCGTGATCATGGCCGAGGTCTGTCTGATCTACGCCACGGCCGGCTGGTACAAGATCCAGGGTTCGCGCTGGCAGGACGGCACCGCGCTGTACTACCCGCTCCAGCTGGACTACTTCACTCCGTGGCCCGCGCTCTCCGACTTCCTCGGCTCCAGCGGCGTGATGGTGATGGTGTTGACCTACGGCACCGTGCTGATCCAGGTCGCGTTCCCCTTCGCGCTGTTCAACCGCAAGGTCAAGAACGTCCTGCTGGTGGCGATGATGCTGGAGCACGCCGGGATCGCGGTGCTGCTCGGGCTGCCCCTGTTCTCGCTCGCGATGATCTCCGCGGACGCGGTGTTCCTGCCGACGGCGTTCCTGGTCTGGCTGGGCGCGCGGGTGGGGCTCGGCCGGGACAGGCTGCTGTCCCGGAGGGGTGGGAAGGTGCCCGACCAGCGCCGTTCGAGTGAGGAACCCGCCGCCCGTACCCTCGTGGGGTGAGCACCGCAGAGCAGTCCGAGCCGATCCAGTACGACGAGGGGTACGCCCCCGAGGTCGGTGTCGGGCCGCATCCGCTGCCCTGGCCGGACGGCGAGCGCTACGACCCCGAGCTGCTGGTCGGCGGGGATCGGCGCAATGTCGTCGACCGGTACCGGTACTGGACGCGCGAGGCGGTCGTCGCCGACCTGGACACCCGCCGTCACGACTTCCATGTCGCCGTGGAGAACTGGGGCCACGACTTCAACATCGGGTCGGTGGTGCGGACCGCGAACGCGTTCCTGGCGAAGGAGATCCACATCGTGGGTCGCCGGCGCTGGAACCGGCGCGGGGCGATGGTCACGGACCGCTACCAGCATGTGCGCCACCACCCGGACACCGAGTCGCTGACCGCGTGGGCCGCGGCCGAGGGTCTGCCGATCATCGGGATCGACAACCTGCCGGGCGCGGTGCCGCTGGAGCGGACCGTGCTGCCGCGGCGCTGTGTCCTGCTCTTCGGCCAGGAGGGGCCGGGCCTCACCGAGGAGGCCCGGAAGCACGCGGAGAAGGTCTGCTCGATCGCCCAGTTCGGTTCGACCCGGTCGATCAACGCCGGTGCCGCGGCCGCGATCGCGATGCACGCGTGGGTGCAGCGGTACGCCGAGATCGAGGGAACGGCAGGGCTCGCGGAGACCCCGTAGGGCCTCCGCGAGACCGCGGCTCACGCCTGGCGGCGGACCTCCACCACCCGGAAGCGGTTGGCGACGAAGGCCGCGTCGCACAGGGCCGCGTTCGCGGCCGGATTGCCGCCGGAGCCGTGGAAGTCGGAGAACGCCGCCGTCTGGTTGACGTAGACCCCGCCCGTCAGGTTCAGCGACAGCTGGGCCGACTCCTCCAGGCAGACCTCCTCGACGGCGCGCTCGGTGTCGGCCGAGGTGGTGTACGCCCCGACCGTCATCGCGCCCTTCTCGCGGACCGTGCGCCGCAGCAGTTCGAGGGCGTCGGCGGTCGAGTCGACGGAGACGGCGAAGGACACCGGACCGAAGCACTCGGAGAAGTACGCGGCGTCCGCGTCGGGCTTGGAGCCGTCCAGCTTCACGATGACCGGCGTACGGACGACGGCGCCCGGGAAGTCCGGGTTCGCGACCTCGCGGGAGGCCAGCGCCACCTCGCCCAGGCCGGCCGCGGCCTCCAGTCGCGCCTTCACGTCGGGGTTGACCAGCGCGCCGAGCAGGGCGTTCGCCCGGGCGTCGTCGCCGAGCAGGCCACCCACCGCCGCCGCGAGATCGGCGACCACCTCGTCGTACGACTTGGTGCCCGCGTCGGTGGTGATGCCGTCGCGGGGGATCAGCAGGTTCTGCGGGGTCGTGCACATCTGGCCGCTGTACAGGGACAGGGAGAAGGCCAGGTTGGAGAGCATCCCCTTGTAGTCGTCGGTGGAGTCGACGACGACCGTGTTGACGCCGGCCTTCTCCGTGTAGACCTGCGCCTGGCGGGCGTTGGCCTCCAGCCAGTCGCCGAAGGCGGTGGAGCCGGTGTAGTCGATGATCCGGACCTCGGGGCGGACGGCCAGGGTCTTGGCGATGCCCTCGCCGGGCCGCTCGACGGCCAGCGCGACCAGGTTCGGGTCGAAGCCGGCCTCGGCGAGGACCTCACGGGCCACACGGACCGTGAGCGCCAGCGGGAGGACGGCCCGGGGGTGGGGCTTGACCAGGACCGCGTTACCGGTGGCCAGGGAGGCGAACAGGCCCGGGTAGCCGTTCCAGGTCGGGAAGGTGTTGCAGCCGATCATCAGCGCGATGCCGCGGGCGACCGGGGTGAACTGCTTGGTCAGCTCCAGCGGGTCCCGCTTGCCCTGCGGCTTGGACCAGGGGGCGGTGCCGCCGGGGGTGCGGGTCTGCTCCGCGTACGCGTACGCCACCGCTTCGAGGCCGCGGTCCTGCGCGTGCGGGCCGCCGGCCTGGAACGCCATCATGAAGGCCTGGCCGCTGGTGTGCATCACCGCGTGCGCGAACTCGTGGGTGCGGGCGGAGATCCGGGCGAGGATCTCGAGCGAGACCAGGGCGCGGACCTCGGGTCCGGCCTCGCGCCAGGCGGCCATGCCGGCGCGCATCGCGGGCAGCAGGACGTCGATGTCGGCGTGCGGGTACTCCACGCCGAGCGCCGGGCCGTACGGCGAGATCTCGCCACCGGTCCAGCCGTCCGTGCCGGGCTGGTCCAGCTCGAAGCGGTTGTCGAGCAGTGCCTTGTACGCGTCGAGACCGGCGGCGGCGTCCAGCGAGCCGTTCTCGCCGTATGCCTTCGGGTGCTCGGGGTGGGGCGACCAGTAGGCACGGGTGCGGATGGTGTCGAGAGCCTGGTCGAGTGTGGACCGGTGCTTCTCGGCCAGAGCGTCGGTGGTCAGCTGAGCGGCGGCCATGGCAGGACCAACTCCTCGTTGAGCTGGGCAGTAAGGGACGGACAGAGTTAGAGTAACCGAACGATCGGTCGGGACAAGGGGGTCTGTCGAAGCTGTGGACAACCCATCGGGGAGGATCAGTCGCATGACCGCCAATGTGAGCGATTCCGCGCCGGACGCCGTATCGGATTCCGCGCCGAAGCCCGCGCCGGTTTCCGTGCCCGAGTCCGGCACAGACGCCATCGAACGGAGCCGGACCGTCGCCGTCGTCGGCACGGGGACCATGGGCCAGGGAATCGCGCAGGTCGCCCTGGTCGCCGGCCATCCCGTCCGGCTCTACGACAGCGCGCCCGGCCGGGCCGAGGAGGCCGTGAGCGCCCTCGCCGCCCGCCTGGACCGCCTCGTCGAGAAGGGGCGGATGGATCGGGCCGAGCGCGACGGAGCCGTCGCCCGGCTGCACGCCGCGGCAGAGCTGACCGAACTGGCCGACGCCGCGCTCGTCGTCGAGGCGATCGTCGAGCACCTCCCGGTCAAGCAGCAGCTCTTCGGCGAACTCGAGAAGATCGTCGGCGACGACACCCTGCTCGCCACCAACACCTCCTCCCTCTCCGTCACCGCGATCGCGGGAGGGCTGCGGCTGCCCGGCCGGTTCGTCGGGCTGCACTTCTTCAACCCCGCCCCGCTGCTCCCGCTCGTCGAGGTCGTCAGCGGCTTCGCCACCGACGAATCCGCCGCCACGCGCGCGTACGAGACCGCTAAGGGCTGGGGCAAGACGCCGGTGCGCTGCGCCGACACCCCCGGGTTCATCGTGAACCGGATAGCCCGGCCCTTCTACGCGGAGGCGCTGCGCGTGTACGAGGAGGGCGCGGCCGATCCCGCCACCATCGACGCGGTGCTGCGCGAATGCGGCGGCTTCCGGATGGGCCCCTTCGAACTGACCGACCTCATCGGCCAGGACGTCAACGAGGCCGTCACCCGGTCCGTGTGGGACTCCTTCTACCAGGACCCGAAGTTCACGCCGTCCCTCGCCCAGCGGCGCCTCGTCGAGTCGGCTCGGCTCGGACGCAAGTCGGGGCAGGGCTGGTACCCCTACGCGGACGGCGCGGCGGCCCCCGAGCCGCACACCGCGCCCCCGGCCGAGCCGCCGGCCTCCGTGACGGTCCAGGGCGACGTCGAGCACCTGCGCGGCCTGGTGGAGCGGATCCAGGAAGCCGCGATCCCCGTCGAGTTCGGCGAAGACGCCGTGCCCGGCTACCCGGGCTGGATCGAGCTGCCGAGCGGCACCCGGCTCTTCCTCGCCGACGGGACCTCGGCCGACGACGCCGCGATGCCGGTCGTCCACATCGACCTGGCTCTGGACTTCCACGGCTGCGCCCGGATCGCGCTCGCGCCCTCGGCCACCGTGGACGACGTGGCCCTCCAGGAGGCGATCGGCCTGTTCCAGGCGGCGGGCAAGGAAGTCAGCGTCATCCGCGACATCCCCGGCATGATCGTCGGCCGTACGGTCGCGATGCTCGCCGACTTCGCCTTCGACGCCGCCGCGCGCGGCGTGGCCGACGGCGACGACATCGACACCGCGATGCGGCTCGGCGTGAACTACCCGCGCGGGCCGCGCGCCTGGGGCGAGGAGCTGGGCGCCGGCTGGGTCCTGGAGATGCTGTCGAACCTCCACGAGGAGTACCCGACGGGCCGCTACGCCCCCTCGCAGGCGCTGCTCCGCCGGGCCGCCGCCGAGCGGGTCGCCGCCGAGGCGGCCGCGGCCGCGCGGGAGGCGACGGCATGACCACCGCGAAGCGCGACACGTACACCCCCGAGACGCTGCTCTCCGTCGCCGTGCGCGTCTTCAACGAGCGCGGCTACGACGGCACGTCCATGGAGCACCTCTCCAAGGCCGCGGGGATCTCCAAGTCGTCGATATACCACCATGTCGCGGGCAAGGAGGAGCTGCTGCGGCGGGCCGTCAGTCGGGCCATCGACGGGCTCTTCGCGATCCTCGACGAGCCGGGCGCGGGGCGCGGGCGGGCCATCGAGCGGGTCGAGTACGTCACCCGGCGCACCGTCGAGGTGCTGATGGCGGAGCTTCCGTACGTGACGCTGCTGCTGCGGGTCCGGGGCAACACCGACACCGAGCGGTGGGCGATGGAGCGGCGCCGGGAGTTCGACCACAGGGTGGCCGAGCTGCTGAAGGCGGCCGTGGCCGACGGCGACCTGCGGGCCGACGTGGACATCAAGCTGGCCACGCGACTGCTCTTCGGCATGATCAACTCGCTGGTGGAGTGGTACCGGCCGCTGCCGGGCGCCGACGCGGTGCGCGAGCAGCTCGCCGACACCGTCGTGCACCTCGCGTTCGACGGGCTGCGTACGGCCCGCTGAAGCAGCCGAGAGGGCCCTGTGGAGACCGCCAGAGGTCTGTACAGGGCCCTCTGGCGTTGTACGGGCCGGGGTCATGGCTGAGTGCGGGCCCTGTGGCCTTGCACGAGCCTTCTCGGCCTGTACTCGCCCTCCTGGCGCCTGTACGCGGCCCCTCGGCCTGTACGAGCCTTCTCGGCCTGTACGGCCTCCCCAGCCTGTACGGCCTCCCCGCCTTGTACTGACCCTCTCGGCCTGTACGGGGCCTTCCAGGCCTGCACCGGGCCCTCCCACCTGTACCGGCCCTCCGGGCCCGTGCGGGGTCTCCTCAGTGGTCCGGGTCGAGGTCCGTCTCCTCGAAGACCAGCAGCGTGCGGGTGGAGAGCACCTCGGGGATCGACTGGAGCTTGGTGAGCACCAGCTCGCGCAGGGTCCGGTTGTCGGGGGTGTGGACCAGCAGCAGGACGTCGAAGTCCCCGCTGACCAGCGCGATGTGCGCGGCGCCGGGCAGGGCCTGGAGCTGCTCGCGCACGGTGCGCCAGGAGTTCTGGACGATCTTGAGAGTGATGTAGGCGGAGGCGCCCTGGCCCGCGCGCTCGTGGTTCACCCGGGCGCTGAAGCCGCGGATCACCCCGTCGTCGATCAGCCGGTTGATACGCGCGTAGGCGTTGGCCCTGGACACATGGACCCGCTCGGCCACGGAACGTATCGAGGCGCGACCATCCGTCTGGAGGATGCGCAGGATGTCCCGGTCGATGGCGTCCAGCGGGCGCGCCGGAGGGCCCTGGGGCCCCTGGGACGCCCCACCGGGCGCCGTGCCCGGCGGCTGGGCGAGCTCCCGCTCCCAGCTCTCGGCCATTTGTTCATCCGCCATGTCCCCCCGCCTCTCTCCCATGGACGACATGCTCCTATCCCAGGCTGTGGAGAACCGATTGTCCACAGGCTGAGGGTGCCTGTAGCCAAAATGCCTCCACGACCGAACAATCGGTAGGTGAGGCGCGCCACACCCGCGCCACCCGCCTTCGGGTCTTATGCCCGCTCCCACGAGGAGGTGGACTCGTTGCAACAGCGCAGTTCGACAGTCCAAGAGCCGCCCGGTGCCACTGACTACCGGCCCACCCCGCCCCCGGCGTGGAAGCCGCGCACCGACCCGGCCCCCCTGCTGCCCGACGCCGAGCCGTTCCGTGTCCTCGGCACGGACGCGGTGGCCGCCGCCGACCCCGAGCTGCTGCGGCGGCTCTACGCGGAGCTGGTGCGCGGCCGGCGGTACAACGCGCAGGCCACGGCCCTCACCAAGCAGGGCCGGCTCGCCGTGTACCCGTCCACGACCGGCCAGGAGGCCTGCGAGGTCGCGGCCGCGCTGGCCCTGGAGGACCGGGACTGGCTGTTCCCCTCGTACCGCGACACCCTCGCGGCCGTCGCCCGGGGCCTCGACCCGGTCCAGGCGCTGACGCTGCTGCGCGGCGACTGGCACACCGGGTACGACCCGCGTGAGCACCGCATAGCGCCGCTGTCCACGCCTCTCGCCACCCAGCTCCCGCACGCGGTGGGCCTGGCCCACGCCGCCCGGCTCAAGGGCGACGACGTGGTCGCGCTCGCCATGGTCGGCGACGGCGGCACCAGCGAGGGCGACTTCCACGAGGCGCTGAACTTCGCGGCCGTCTGGCAGGCCCCCGTGGTCTTCCTGGTGCAGAACAACGGCTTCGCGATCTCCGTGCCGCTCGCCAAGCAGACCGCGGCCCCCTCCCTGGCCCACAAGGCCGTCGGATACGGCATGCCCGGCCGACTCGTGGACGGCAACGACGCCGTCGCCGTCCACCAGGTGCTCACCGAGGCCGTGGCACGCGCGCGTCGCGGCGGTGGACCGACCCTGATCGAGGCGGTCACGTACCGCATCGAGGCCCACACCAACGCCGACGACGCCACCCGCTACCGCGGCGACAGCGAGGTCGAGGCGTGGCGGGCACACGACCCGATCCTGCTCCTCGAGCGGGAGCTGACGGAGCGCGGGATGCTCGACGAGGACGGCAAGCGGGCCGCGGCCGAGGCCGCCGAGACGATGGCGGCGGCGCTGCGCGAGCGGATGAACGCCGAGCCGGTCCTCGACCCGATGGACCTGTTCGCGCACGTCTACGCCGAGCAGACCACCCAGCTGCGCGAGCAGGCCGCGCAGCTGCGGGCCGAGCTCGACGCCGAGAGCGAGGCGTGATGACGACCCAGGTGGCGGCCAAGCCCGCCAAGCCCGCGAAGCCGGCCACGATGGCCCAGGCGCTGCAGCGGGCCATGCGGGACGCGATGGCCGAGGACCCGACCGTGCACGTCATGGGCGAGGACGTCGGCACGCTCGGCGGTGTCTTCCGGGTGACCGACGGCCTCGCCAAGGAGTTCGGCGAGGACCGCTGTACGGACACCCCGCTGGCCGAGGCCGGCATCCTGGGCACGGCCGTCGGCATGGCGATGTACGGGCTGCGGCCGGTCGTGGAGATGCAGTTCGACGCCTTCGCCTACCCGGCGTTCGAGCAGCTGATCAGCCACGTCTCGCGGATGCGGAACCGCACCCGCGGCGCGATGCCGATGCCGATGGTGATCCGGGTGCCGTACGGCGGCGGGATCGGCGGCGTCGAGCACCACAGCGACTCCTCCGAGGCGTACTACATGGCGACCCCGGGTCTCCATGTCGTCACCCCGGCCACGGTCGAGGACGCGTACGGGCTGCTGCGGGCGGCGATCGCCTCCGACGACCCGGTCGTCTTCCTGGAGCCCAAGCGGCTCTACTGGTCGAAGTCCGACTGGTCGCCCGAGGCGCCCACGCAGGTGGAGCCGATCGGCAAGGCCGTCGTACGGCGCCGCGGCACCAGCGCCACGCTGATCACCTACGGGCCGTCCGTGCCGGTCTGCCTGGAGGCGGCCGAGGCCGCCCAGGCGGAGGGCTGGGACCTGGAGGTCGTCGACCTCCGCTCGCTGGTGCCGTTCGACGACGAGACCGTCAGCGCGTCGGTACGGCGCACCGGTCGGGCGGTCGTCGTGCACGAGTCGGCCGGGTTCGGCGGCCCGGGTGGGGAGATCGCCGCGCGCGTGACCGAGCGCTGCTTCCACCACCTGGAGGCGCCCGTACTGCGGGTCGCCGGCTTCGACATCCCGTACCCGCCGCCGATGCTGGAGCGGCACCATCTGCCGGGCGTGGACCGGGTGCTCGACGCGGTGGCGCGGCTGCAGTGGGAGGCGGGGAGCTGATGGCCCAGGTGCTCGAGTTCAAGCTGCCGGACCTCGGCGAGGGGCTGACCGAGGCGGAGATCGTGCGCTGGCTGGTGAACGTCGGCGACGTCGTCGCCATCGACCAGCCGGTCGTCGAGGTCGAGACCGCCAAGGCGATGGTCGAGGTGCCGTGTCCCTACGGCGGGGTGGTCACCGCCCGCTTCGGCGAGGAGGGCGCCGAACTGCCCGTCGGCGCACCGCTGCTGACGGTCGCCGTGGGCGGGACGGAAGCTCCCGTGGCGGCGCCCGCGAAGTCGGCGGCGGCCGCCGAGGACGCAGAGTCCTCGGAGTACTCCGGCAACGTGCTCGTCGGCTACGGCACGGCGGGACCGGCGGCGCGCCGGCGCCGCGTCCGCAAGGACGCCGCCCCGGCGACACCCGTCGCCCAGGTGGCGGCGCCCGTGAAGCCGGCGCTTCCCGAGGGGCCCGTGCCGGTGATCTCCCCGCTCGTGCGGAAGCTGGCCCGGGACAAGGGGCTCGACCTGCGCGACGTGCGCGGATCCGGTCCGGCAGGACTGATCCTGCGGGCGGACGTCGAGTCGGCCCTGGCCGTCGCCGAGCGCCCGGCAGCTGCTCCGGCCGCCGCCTCGGCGCCCGCGACCGTCGCCGCCGGCGAGCGCATTCCGCTGCGCGGAGTCCGCGGCGCCGTGGCCGACAAGCTCTCGCGCAGCCGTACGGAGATCCCGGACGCGACCTGCTGGGTCGACGCCGACGCCACCGAACTCATGGCGGCGCGGGCCGCGATGAACGCGGCGGGCGGGCCGAAGATCTCGCTGCTCGCGCTGCTCGCCCGGATCTGCACCCATGCCCTCGCCCGCTTCCCGGAGCTCAACTCCACGGTGGACACGGCGGCCCGGGAGATCGTCCGGCTGCCGTCGGTGCACCTCGGGTTCGCGGCGCAGACCCCACGTGGACTGGTCGTCCCGGTGGTCCGGGACGCGGGCACGCGGACGGCGGAGTCGCTGACGGAGGAGTTCGGGCGGCTGACCGAGTCCGCCCGGCAGGGGACGCTGACGCCGGCGGACCTGACCGGCGGGACGTTCACGCTGAACAACTACGGGGTGTTCGGGGTCGACGGATCGACGCCGATCATCAACCACCCCGAGGCGGCGATGCTCGGGGTGGGCCGGATCATCCCCAAGCCGTGGGTCCACGAGGGAGAGCTGGCCGTGCGCCAGGTCGTCCAGCTGTCGCTGACCTTCGACCACCGCGTCTGCGACGGCGGCACCGCGGGCGGCTTCCTGCGCTACGTCGCGGACTGCGTCGAGCACCCCGCGGTCCTGCTCCGCACGCTCTGACGTCGCCCGCCGCGCCGGTAGGCCGTGGTGCGCGAGGTCGCGCGGATCACCCTGATCGGCCGCCTGTCTCCGTACGTGAGACAGGCGGCGATCTTCGGGGTCGTACCGGGCGGGCGCGGACCATACTGCTGGGATGACGACCGTGTATGACGCCATCGTCCTCGCCGGGGGTGCCGCGAAGCGGCTCGGCGGGGCGGACAAGCCCGCGGTACGGGTCGGCGGCCGGGCGCTGCTCGACCGGGTCCTCGCGGGATGCCGGGGCGCCGGGCGCACCGTGGTCGTCGGCGGTCGGCGGACGACCGTCCGCCCCGTGGTGTGGGCCAGGGAAGAGCCCCCCGGCGGGGGGCCGTTGGCCGCGCTCGACGCCGGGGTGCGCGAGGTCGCCGCCGACACCGCGCTCGTCCTCTCCGCCGACCTGCCGTTCCTCGACGAGGGCACCGGCCGGCAGCTCCTGGACGCCCTGTCCACCGCGTCCGACGCCGACGCCGCGCTGCTGGTCGACGCCGACGGCCGGGACCAGCCGCTCGTGGCCGCGTACCGCACGGACGCGCTCCGGCGTGAGCTGGCTCTCATCGCCGACGCTCACGGCACCCTCGCCGGCCTCCCGCTGCGTCTGCTCACGCGGGAGCTCCACATCGTCCGGGTCGCCGCGGAGCCTCTCGCCTCCTTCGACTGCGACACCTGGGAGGACATTGCCGCGGCCAGGGCCCGCATCAGGGAGCATGGGAACGTGTTGGACGAATGGATCACCGCAGTCAAGGACGAGCTGGGCATCGAGATCGACGTCGACACCGGCGTGCTGCTCGACCTGGCCCGGGACGCCGCCCACGGGGTGGCCCGCCCGGCCGCGCCGCTGACCACGTTCCTGGTCGGGTACGCGGCGGCGCAGGCGGCCGGTGGCGACGGCGGCCCCAAGGCGGTCGCCGAGGCCGCCCGCAAGGCCGCCGCCCTCGCCAACCGCTGGGCCGCCGAGGCGGAGCAGGGCGAAGCGGGGCAGGGCGAAGCCGGATGACCTCACAGGAGCGGGCGGCCGAGCCCGGGACCGGCCCGGAGGCCGCCTCCGAGCCCGAGAGCGACGGCAGCGACGAGGCCCTCGCCCTCGTCGCCCCGCCGCGCGCCCAGCCCCGCGCCGCCGCATCCCGGCCGGCAGGGCCCCGGCCCGCCGAGCCGCGCGACGCCGCCTACCGATCCGCCGCGTCCGGCTCCGGCGAACGGTCCACCGGCCCCGCGACCGGCTCCGGCGAACGGTCCGCCGACCCCGCGCCCGCCGGCCCCGCGTCGCCTGGACCCGCGTCCGCCGACCCGCGCCCCGGCGACCCCCACCCCAGCCCGTCCCACCGGGCCGAGTCCCCCCGCACCGGCCCGTCCCACCGGGCCGAGCCCCACCCCGACCCGTCCCCCCGCACCGACCCCCACCCCGCCCAGCCTCACCGCGCCACCGCCTGGCCCGCTGCCCGGGCGGTTGCCGTGCGGGCCGGGGAGGCGGGCGGGGGCGGCCGGGAAGCTCGTCGTATGCCCCTCGGACAGGCCCTCGGGCAGGTCCTCGCCGAGCCGCTCCGCGCGCTCACCGATCTGCCGTCCTTCGACACCTCGGCCATGGACGGCTGGGCGGTCGCGGGACCCGGTCCGTGGCAGATCAATGAAGAGGGCGCGGTACTCGCAGGCCACGCGCCCCTCGCGCCGCTCGCGGACGGCACGGCGGTACGGATCGCCACCGGCGCCCGCGTCCCGCCCGAGACCACCGCGGTCATCCGCAGCGAGCACTCCCGCACGGACGCCGGCGGCCATCTGCATGCCCGGCGCGAGGTCCTGCCCGGCCAGGACATCCGCCCGCGCGGACAGGAGTGCCGCTCCGGCGACCGGCTGCTGCCCGCCGGAACCGTGGTGACCCCCGCCGTTCTCGGTCTCGCCGCGGCGGCCGGCTACGACGAGCTGGCGACCCTGCCCCGCCCGCGTGTGGAGGTCCTCGTCCTCGGCGACGAGCTGCTGACCGAGGGACTCCCCCACGACGGTCTGATCCGTGACGCCCTCGGCCCCATGCTCGGCCCCTGGCTGAACGCGCTCGGCGCCGACGTGCTCGCCACCCGGCGGATCGGCGACGACGCCGACGCCCTGTACGCCGCCGTCACCGGTTCCGAGGCCGACCTCGTGATCACCACCGGGGGCACGGCAGCGGGGCCCGTCGACCACGTCCACCCGGTCCTCGCCAAGGCCGGAGCCGTACTCCTCGTCGACGGGGTGAAGGTCCGTCCCGGCCACCCGATGCTGCTCGCCCGCCTCGACGGCGACCGGCACCTGGTCGGCCTGCCCGGCAACCCCCTCGCCGCCGTCTCCGGACTGCTCACGCTGGCCGAGCCGCTGCTGCACGCCCTCGCGGGCGCCCCGTTCCAGCCGCCGTACCGCGTCTCCGTGAGGGACGAGGTCCAAGGCCATCCGTACGACACCCGGCTCGTCCCGGTCGTCCACCGGGGCGACGAGGTCGTGCCGCTGCACTACAACGGCCCGGCGATGCTCAGGGGCATCGCCGCCGCGGACGGGATGGCCGTCGTGCCGCCCGGGGGCGCGCGGTCGGGGGACGCACTGGAGATCCTCGACCTCCCCTGGCCGGTGGCCCCGGGCCAGGCACCAGGTCCCGGCGCGTCCCAAGGAGCGTGTTTCACGTGAAACTTCCCAGCCGTGACGTCATGGCCCGGAACGCGGACGAGAAGACGTCCCCGTCCCGGATCCGGATGCCCCGGCGCGTCGTCGAGAAGCCTCTGCGGCAGGTGACCAAGCGGCTGCTGATGGCCCTCGGGGTGCTGGCCCTGACCACCGTGATCGTCTACATCGATCGTGGGGGCTACAACGACAACGCCGACGGCAGCCTGGACTTCCTCGACAGCGCCTACTACGCGACCGTCACCCTCTCCACCACGGGATACGGCGACATCGTCCCGTACAGCGACTCCGCGCGGCTCGTGAACATCCTGGTGGTCACGCCCCTGCGCGTCCTGTTCCTGATCATCCTGGTCGGCACCACTCTCGAGGTCCTCACCGAACGGACCCGGGAGGAGTGGCGGCTGAACCGCTGGAGGTCCACCTTGCGTGACCACACCGTCGTCGTCGGCTTCGGCACCAAGGGCCGCTCGGCGATTCAGACACTCTGTGCGACGGGGCTTCGCAAGGATCAGATCGTCATCGTCGACCCCTCGACCAAGGTGATCGAGACGGCGAACGCGGACGGCTTCGTCGGCGTCGTCGGCGACGCGACCCGCAGCGATGTGCTGCTCCGTGCCGAGGTCCAGAAGGCCCGTCAGATCGTCATCGCCACCCAGCGCGACGACACCGCCGTGCTGGTGGCGCTCACCGCCCGGCAGCTCAACAGGGGCGCGAAGATCGTCGCCGCGGTCCGTGAGGAGGAGAACGCGCCGCTGCTGCGCCAGTCCGGTGCGGATGCCGTGATCACCAGCGCCAGCGCCGCCGGCCGCCTGCTCGGTCTCTCCGTGCTCAGCCCCAGCGCGGGCACGGTGATGGAGGACCTGATCCAGCAGGGCTCGGGCCTCGATCTGGTCGAACGGCCGGTGATAAAGGCCGAGGTGGGCAAGAACGTACGGGAGACCGAGGACCTGGTGGTCAGTGTGTTGCGCGGGCACCGGCTGCTCGGATACGACGATCCCGCCGCCAGCCCGCTGCAGTTGACGGACCGTGTGATCACGATCGTCCGGGCGGCGTCCGTCACTCCGCTGTCGCCGCCGCCCGAGTAGCCTCGCCGCCATGCATGCGATCACGATTCCGGAACCCGGCGGCCCCGAGGCCCTCGTCTGGGCCGAGGTGCCCGATCCCGTGCCCGGCGAGGGCGAGGTCCTCGTCGAGGTGGTGGCGAGCGCCGTCAACCGTGCCGATCTGCTCCAGCGACAGGGCTTCTACGACCCGCCGCCGGGCACGTCCCCGTACCCCGGCCTCGAATGCTCCGGGCGGATCACCGCGCTCGGGCCGGGGGTGTCCGGCTGGTCCGTCGGCGACGAGGTGTGCGCGCTGCTCGTGGGCGGCGGTTACGCGGAGAAGGTCGTGGTGCCCGTCGGCCAGCTGCTTCCCGTACCGGACGGGATGGACCTGGTCACGGCCGCGGCGCTGCCCGAGGTGACCAGCACCGTCTGGTCGAACGTCTTCATGATCGCCCACCTGCGGCCCGGCGAGACGCTCCTGGTGCACGGCGGTGCGAGCGGCATCGGCACCATGGCGATCCAGCTGGCCAAGGCGATCGGCGCACGGGTCGCCGTCACCGCCGGCGGCCCGGAGAAGCTGGCGCGGTGCGCCGAGCTGGGCGCGGACATCCTGATCGACTACCGCGAGCAGGACTTCGTCGAGGAGCTGCGCAAGGCCACCGACGGGGCCGGGGCGGATGTGATCCTCGACATCGTCGGGGCGAAGTACCTGGACCGCAATGTGAAGGCCCTCGCGGTCAACGGCCGGCTGGCGATCATCGGGATGCAGGGCGGGGTGAAGGGCGAGCTGAACCTCGGCGCGCTGCTCGCCAAGCGTGCGGCGATCACCGCGACCACGCTGCGTGCCCGCCCGCTGCACGAGAAGGCGGCCATCGTCGCCGCGGTGCGTGAGCACATCTGGCCGCTGATCGGCGCGGGCACGGTACGCCCCGTGGTCGACCGTACGGTGCCGATGCCCGACGCCTCCGAGGCCCACCGGGCGCTGGACTCGGGTTCGCACGTGGGCAAGGTCCTGCTGCTGGCCCCGCGGGCCTGAGCCGACCCGGAGCCCCGGCGCACGGAAGGGCCCGGCACACACCGTGTGCCGGGCCCTTCCCTTGCGTCGGACGCCCTACCGGACTACAGGTACGGCCCCGAGCGGACCGCGTGTCCGTGGCCCTGCTCGTCGTCATCGTCGTGCGACGCACCCGGCGGAAGCGCCCGGCGCATCTGCTCCAACTGGGCGCGGGCCGCCATCTGCTGGGCGAACAGCGCCGTCTGGATTCCGTGGAACAGGCCCTCCAGCCAGCCGACCAACTGGGCCTGTGCGATGCGCAGTTCCGCCTCGGAGGGAATCGCCTCGTCCGTGAACGGCAGGGAGAGACGCTCCAGTTCCTCGACCAGTTCGGGCGCGAGCCCGTCTTCGAGCTCCTTCACGGAGCTGGCGTGGATGTCCTTGAGCCTGACCCGGCTGGCCTCGTCGAGAGGTGCCGCGCGTACTTCCTCCAGGAGCTGCTTGATCATGCTGCCGATGCGCATGACCTTCGCAGGCTGCTCGACCATTTCCGTCACCGGGACCTCGCGGGATTCGTCGTCACCCTGAGTGCCGCCGAGCGCCATTCCGTCCTGTCCCACGATGAGGACCTGGGGGCTCTCCTGCGACCGTTCATTCCTCGGCATCTCCATGCCGCCATTCTCTCGCACACGTGCCTCACCACACGGTGTGCCCCCGGAGGAGGGTGATCCACCCTTCTCCGGGGGCACAGGACGGCAACGGTCCGATCAGATCGCGGCGCGGCGGGCCAGGGCCCCGCGCGAGCGGGTGACCAGGGCCGCCAGGAGCGCGGCGCCGATCGGCACGAGCACCAGGAGCGCCACCAGCGTCTCCCAGGGGACGACGATCGGCACGTACGGAGGCGCGTCCATGGCGCCCCAGCCCTGGTCGAGGCTCTCCTGGTAGAAGCGCTCGCGTTCGCGCCCCTCGGTGAGCCGCAGGCCCATCGCCGGCAGCACTCCGGCGGCCGACCCGAGGATCACACCCATCGCGGCGACCACCCCGCACTGGAAGCCGCTGAGAGTGCGGCGGACCCGCGGGGGTGCTCCGACGGCGGAGAGCGTCTTGAGGTCGGCCTCCGCGTCGGCCTGCGCCAGTCCGGTCGCGATACCGGCGGCGCCGATGGTCACGAGCCCGGCGAAGACGGCCAGCGAGAGGAGCACGATGCTGCTCTTGCCGACGAAGCCGTCCTCGACGCGCAGCTCGACGTCGCTGCCGATCCTGGCGATCTCGCCGTCGAGCTTCTGGCGCTGCTCGCTGGTGGGCATCGTGTCGGTGGAGAACAGCGAGCCCAGCGGCGCCGTGCCGAAGCCGGCGGCCTTGGCGGTGGCCGGGGTGAGGAGGGCCTGGACGCCGTACGACTTCTTCCCGGCGGGCACCTGGTAGGCGGGCAGCGTCTTGATCTCACCCGGGACGGGCTTGCCGGCCTGCTCGGCCTCGCTGGCCTTCATCGTGTCGGCGACCAGCTTGACGGAGATCTTTCCGCCCTGATCGACCTGGGGCTTGGAGAAGGAAACGATTTTGCCCTCGGCGAGGGCCTTCTCGGCTCCCGAGTCGTTGATCCCGAGGACCTTGAGAACCTTGGCGTCGCCGATCAGCAGCCCGCCCTCGACGTAGATGCCGCCGTCGTTGCTCGACTTGCAGCGCCAGTCCTCGGCGAGCTTGCGCAGCTGTTCCTTGGTGAACCTCTCCGAGGGTGCCTCGTCGCCCTCGGAGGTCCACAGCGGGCACTCGTTGGCCTTCGGGATGACGATCTCGGACCTGCCGCAGCCCGGGGAGTCCATATAGGGCTGGCAGTTGGGCTTGCCGACCTGCACACGCTCGACGTCCGCGCGGACGTCGATGGGCAGATGGCGCTGGACGGCATCGCGGACCGCCGGGACGTCCCGGCCGCCGTCCTCCATGACGAGGGCGGAGACCGCGCCGTGCGGCAGGCTCGCCCGGTACTCGGCCCGCTCCTGCGCATCGGAGCTGGCCGTGTACGTGGAGACGGCGACGGTTCCCGCGACGGCGGCGAGCACGGCGGCGACGGCGGGTGCCGTACGCCCCCGGTTGCGCACGGCGTCCCGCAGGGCGAGCCGCGGCGACAGGGGCAGCCAGCGGCCGGTCCGGCCGAAGAGACCCACGAGGGCGGGGGTCATGGCGACCACGCCCAGCTCGGCGATGGCGCTGCCGCCGGCGACGATGACGAACTGGTCGGAGACCACCGATCCGTACAGTGCGATCGCGGCTCCCAGGAGCAGGGCGCCGAGCCCGACCAGCGGCAGCACACGGCTGCTGCGGCGGACACCGCGACGGCCGGTGAGCGAGGCCAGGACGGTCTGCCGGGAGGCGGTGACGGCCGGGACGATCGCGGACAGGACGCCGGTCAGGACGGCGAGCAACGCGATGGCGAGCAGTTCCAGGGGGCGTATGTCGAAGCTGCCGAACCGCTGCCCGAACGAGTCCTCGAGGACCGGCTGGAGGGCGAAGGTCAGGATCAGCGCGAGGACCGTGCCGGTGACGGCGGCGGCGACACCGATGACCAGACCGCCGCCGAGGACGATGGCCCGGATGTGGCGCCGGTCGCCGCCGTTGGCGCCGACGAGTCCCAGCTGACGGCGCGAGCGTCGCGCGCCGACGGCGAACGCGGGTCCGGCCAGCAGGCAGATCTCCAGCATCGCGAGGCCGACGACCGTGCCGACCGCGGCGAGTTCGGCGGCCTGGGCGCCCGTGCTGGACTCGTAGGTGCCCCAGCCCTCCTTCTGGTACAGCGGGACCTCGGAGTCGGCGGGCGGGTCGAGCAGCACGGCGCGCGAGACGACGGCGACGCCCTTGGTGTTGATCTGCTGCACGGTGTTCCACGTGAAACCACCGGCGGCCTTCACCAGGTACGTGGTCTCGACTCCACCCTGGGTGATGCCGGCCTTCTCGGCCACCTTCGCGTACGGGGCGAGGAAGGCGCCCGGCAGGGCGTTGACCTGGTCGGCCTTCAGATCGTTCGGGAGCTCGTAGGAGCCGACGATCCGGTAGGTCCTCTCGTAGCCACGCGCGGACAGGGTCGAACCGATCGACAGACCGCTGCTCTCCAGGAAGTGCGTGGTGGCGGCGAACTCGTCCGCCTTCTCCGGGAAGCGTCCCTCCTGGAGGGACATGATGCCCTTGGCGATCGGGTCGGCGGCCTTGAGCTCACGGACCTCGGTCTGGAGCAGGCCGTGGACGGTGGTGAGCTTCGCGTTTCCGGAGCTGTCCGTCAGGGTGGTCGATCCGGCAGGGAAGGTCTTGGGGACATCGGTGGTGCCGCTGGGCCAGACCTTGTCGCCGTAGTCCTGCGCCGGCGTGTTCATCTGGCCGTCGGGCGACTGGAGGATCGGCACGCCGGCCACGGCGGCGTCGGTGAACCGGGCGTCGGCGGCGCCGATCGTCCGGTCCAGGCTCTCCTCGGTGGACAGCTCGGAGCTGCGGAAGGTCAGATCGGCGGCGCTGACACCCAGGATGGGCAGGGCGATCATGGCGAGGACCAGGAAGCTGCGGCCCTTGTAGCGCCAGGCGTCACGGCGGGCGATGCGGATCGCGGCGCGCCAGGAGTGGAACCAGTTGTTCACCGCTCGGCCGCCTGGCCCGAGAGGAGCGAGTCGGCGTCGCTGCGTACGGTCTGGTCGACGACGGCGCCGTCCCGAAGGAAGACGACGCGGTCGGCCCAGGCGGCGAACCGCGGCTCGTGGGTGACGAGCACGCCCGCGGCACCGGCGTCGCAGCGCGAGCGGAGCAGGGCGAGGACGGACTCTCCGGTCTCGGAGTCCAGGGCGCCGGTGGGCTCGTCGGCCAGGACGAGACGACGGTCGCCGACGAGGGCTCGGGCGATGGCCACACGCTGCTGCTGGCCGCCGGACATCTCGTCGGGGAAGCGGTCGGCGAGGTGACCCAGGTCCATCTCCTCCAGCGCGGCGAGGGCCTCGCCACGCGCCTTGCGCGCGGAGGTGCCGTCCAGCTCGCGGGGCAGGGCGACGTTCTCGGCTGCCGTGAGCGCGGGGATCAGGTTGTAGTCCTGGAAGACGTACCCGATGCTGCGGCGGCGCAGGGCCGCGAGGGCCTTGCGGCCGGCGGTGGTGATGTCGGTGTTCTCGACGATCACCCGGCCGGAGGAGGGGGTGTCGAGGCCGCCCGCGATGGTGAGCAGGGTGGACTTGCCGGAGCCGGACGGGCCCATGACGGCGACGAGTTCACCGGGGAAGACATCGAGGTCGATGCCGCGCAGGGCGTGCACCTCGGTCTCGCCGGAGCCGTGGACACGGGTCAGGTTCTGCAGTTGCAGCACGGGCTGCTGTGTGGACATGGAGGGGTCCCCCTTGGGCGTACGCCGACGGACGCTCGCGTGACGTGCGGTCACGTGAGGTCGCGTGCGGTGTCGTACGGAGCGGTTGGTCTCGTACGGAGCGGTTGAGGTGGTGGTGCGGTGTACGTGTGCGGGGCCGCGGGTCAGCGCAGCGGCGCCGAGCGGGTGTCCGGGGAGGACGCGGCGGCGGAGTCGGGCGGTCGTGCCTCGCCGGTGTCGGAGCCGGTGCCGGAGGCGGGGCGGTCGGAGGAGCCGGTGGTGCCGAAGGCGCCGGCCGTCGAGAGCCGGATCAGCCGGGCCTCGCAGTGGTCGAGCCAGCGGGCCTCGGCCTCGGTCTGGAAGATCAGCTGCTCGAGGACGAGGAGCCAGGCCACGTCGTCGCGTTCCTTGGACTCGCCGCTCTCGAGGGCGGCGAGTGCCTGGGCCTTGAGCCGGGTGTAGTCCTGCATCGCCTTCACGGTGTGGTGGCGCTGGGACTGGATGACGGCGCGGATGTCGACGCCGGCCGCCCCGACGGCCATGGCGAGCTTGATGGCGAGCTCGTCGCGGGCCGGGCTGGTGCGGTCCACGGGCTTCTCGAACCACTTCTTGAGCTCTTCGCGACCGCTGTCGGTGATCGCGTAGAGCGCGTGGCCGGCGTCGTCCTCGCCGCCCTGCGCGACCATGCCGTCCCGTTCGAGACGGTTGAGGGTCGTGTAGACCTGACCGACGTTGAGAGGCCAGGTGGAGCCCGTGCGTGACTCGAACTCCGTGCGGAGCTGCGAGCCGTAGCGAGGCCCGCGTTCGAGGAGGGCGAGAAGCCCGTGGCGGATCGACATACTCAGTATGTATACCGGGTATGCCCGGCCGGACAAGGGACCTGAGACGGAACCTCCGGGTCCGACTCAAGGGGGACGCGGCGGGCGACGGACCGCTCAGCGGCGGCGCATCCTCACCCCGAGGAAGCCGATCCCGAGCCCCATCATCGCGAGCCCCGCGCCGAAGGTGAGGACGGGAATCTGCCGGTCAGCAGTGGTGGCGGTGGCGCGCGGGCTGAGCCGGGGGGCAGCGGCGGGCGCGGACGCGGGCGGGGGCGTGTCGGTCGTGGACTCCGTCTCGGGTACCGCTTCGAGACCCTCGTCCGCCCCTTCCTCCGCCTCTGAAGGGTCGTCGGCTGTTGCAGTTTTGGTACGCGAGGGGCTGTCCGGCTCGGGGGAGGAGCTCGGTTCGCGGGGCTTGACCGGGCGGCCGGGCCGCTCGCGCCCCTCCATGGCGGGGCGCCCGGCCATGGAGCCGGCCGGGGCGGGCTCGCCGGGGTCGGAGGGCCTGGGCCGCGCCGAGGTGGCCGCCCCGGGCGGGCCGGGAGGGCCGGAGACATCGCTCGTGGCGGAGGGCCGCGGGTGGGGTGCCACGGTCCAGGAGGTCGAAGGGGAGGGGGACCGCGACGGCGTGGCCGCCGGGGCCGACGAGGTCGGCCTCCAGGTCGGCGCGGCCGGCTTGGAGGGAGCGGCCGTCCACGCCGAGGGCTTCGGGTCCTCCGTCGGCCCTCTCTCCGCCCCGTACGCGATCGGTACGGCACCCACCACCAGCCAGCACACGACCACCGGGCCGATGGTCCGTGTCCGCCCACCGCGGAGTCCTGGAGTCACCGGGTGACCCCCTCCCGTACCGAGCCGCCGAGTTTCAACTCAGCGTCACATGTCGGGACACATCCGGCATCCCGGACGGGAGGAGGGGGTGAGAGCCCGGCCCGGGGGTGGGCCGAGGGGCGCTCGGAGGGTGCTTACTGCGGCGGGTTGCCCGTCGAGACCTTCAGCGTGAACTCGGCGCCGTCCTTGGTGACGTCCTCACCGATCGGCGGGTACTGCTCCAGGACGGTGCCGTCGCCGTAGGTGTTCTCGTCCACCGGCGTCTCCGTCTTGATCTGCCAGCCCGCGGCCTGGATGCAGGCCTTCACCGACTGGATGTTCTTGTACGTGAAGTTCGGGACCTCGAACTTGTCCGGGTCGTCGCTCGACTCGGTCGGCTCCGTGCACTTCTTGGTCTCGATGGCCTTCGAGAGGTCCGGTTCCTTGTATCCGGGGGCCTGCGACTGGCTCGTGTTCTGGTTGTCGCCCCCGTTCTCCGAGTCGTCCTTGTTGAGGTTGATCGCCGTGATCACACCGCCGATCGCCACCAGCGCCACGACGATCGCACCCACGAGGACCGGCATGTTCCGCCGCGAGCCGGAGCCTCCGCCCGTGGTCACCGAGGTCTGCTGAGGGGGCTGCGGCGCCATCGTGTACGGCCCGGGAGCGGGCGTCTGGTACGCCGGGGCGGGCGTCGGGGCCTGCTGCGGGTAGCCGTAGGACGGGGCCGGTGTCGGCGGGCCGTACGGACCCGGCTGCGGCGTCGGAGGCTGGTACGGCTGCTGGACGCCGTGCACCGAGGGCGGCGGGGTCTGGCCGACCGGCGGGAAGACCGCCGAGCCCACGCCCGAGCCGCTGCTGACCTGACCACCGGCGACGATCACCGGCGCACCGGTCTGGCCCGCCGACAGCACGCGAAGGCACTCGTCCTGCATCGCCGCCGCGCTCGGGAAGCGCTCGTTCGGGTTCTTCTTCAGCGCGCGGGCGACGAGCGCGTCCATCGCCGGCGTCACCGACCGGTTGATGGAGGACGGCGCGACCGGCTCCTCCTGGACGTGCGCGTAGGCGATGGCGAGCGGCGAGTCCGCGTCGAACGGAAGACGGCCCGTCAGCAACTGGAAGAGCATGATGCCGACCGAATAAAGATCGGAGCGCGCGTCGACACCGCGGCCGAGGGCCTGCTCGGGGGAGAGGTACTGCGGAGTACCGACGACCATGCCGGTCTGCGTCATCGAGGTGACGCCGGACTGCATGGCCCGCGCGATGCCGAAGTCCATGACCTTGACGACGCCGCGCTTGGTCATCATCACGTTGCCGGGCTTGATGTCCCGGTGGACCAGGCCCATTTCATGGCTGGTCTCCAGCGCGGCCAGCACGTCGGCCGTCACCTTCAGCGCCTTGTCGGCCGGCATCGCGCCGAACTGCCGTACGTCGGAGGCGAGGACCGAGCCGAGCGGCTGACCCTCCACGTACTCCATGACGATGTACGGCATGACGGCGCCGTCGAGGGTGTCCTCGCCGGTGTCGAAGACCGAGACGATGTTGGTGTGCGACAGCTTCGCGACCGCCTGCGCCTCGCGCCGGAACCGCTCGCGGAACGACTGTTCCCGGCCGAGTTCGGAGTGCAGGGTCTTGATGGCCACCTGCCGGTCGAGCGCGCTGTCGTACGCCAGGTAGACGGAGGCCATGCCGCCCTCGCCGAGCAGGTCGCGAAGTTGGTACCGGCCGTTCGCGACCGAACCGCCCGCATAGCGGCCCTGTGCGCCGTCCTGGCTCATTCGTGCTCCCCCTACGCGCGCGTGGCGGCGCTGATCGGAATTTCCTGGCCAAGTCTGCCCCAGGGCAACGACACGTCAAGCCGGGTGCCCGTTCCGTGACCCTCCGCGTAAGAAGCGTCTCGCAAGCGTTACAGGAACTGCCTGGAATTTGCACAGGCGTACGCGGACGGGGTTGGATGACCGGTCCATCTCGAACCGTGGTGTCGGACGAAGCCTGTAGCGTGACGGCGGTACGGCATTGCACGGTAGATATACGACGGCGAGGACTGATGGCACCCGAATCCGAAGCAGGCGGCGGCGGCCTGTCGGGCGCCGCCGCCGAGTCCTGGGGCGTCGGCGGAGTGGTCGGCGACGGACGGTACCGGCTGACGCACCGTCTCGGACGAGGCGGCATGGCCGAGGTGTTCGCCGCCGAGGACGTCCGCCTGGGCCGCACGGTCGCGGTGAAGCTGCTCCGCTCCGACCTCGCCGAGGACCCGGTCTCCAAGGCCCGCTTCACCCGTGAGGCGCAATCGGTCGCCGGACTCAACCACCACGCGATCGTCGCGGTGTACGACTCCGGCGAGGATGTCGTGAGCGACCACTCCGTGCCGTACATCGTGATGGAGCTGGTCGAGGGCCGCACCATCCGCGACCTGCTGATCAGCGCCGAGGCGCCCGGTCCCGAGCAGGCCCTGATCATCGTCTCCGGCGTGCTCGAGGCGCTCGCGTACTCGCACCAGCACGGCATCGTGCACCGGGACATCAAGCCGGCGAACGTCATCATCACGCACACCGGCGCCGTGAAGGTCATGGACTTCGGCATCGCGCGCGCCCTGCACGGCGCGCAGTCGACGATGACCCAGACCGGCATGGTCATGGGCACGCCGCAGTACCTCTCCCCCGAACAGGCGCTCGGCAAGGCCGTGGACCACCGGTCCGACCTGTACGCGACGGGCTGTCTGCTCTACGAACTCCTCGCGCTGCGGCCCCCCTTCACCGGCGAGACACCGTTGTCGGTGGTCTATCAGCACGTGCAGGACGCGCCGATCCCGCCGTCCGAGGTCGCCCACGGGGCGCCGCCGGAGCTCGACGGGCTCGTGATGCGCTCGCTCGCGAAGGACCCGGACGACCGGTTCCAGAGCGCCGAGGAGATGCGCGGGCTGATCCAGTACGGCCTGCAGATGCTCCAGCAGGCGGGCGGTCACACCGGCACGTGGAACACGGGCCCGGTGGAGGTGCACGAGGGCGGCCACACGCCGGTCGGCGGCGTCGCCGCGACGACCGCGATGGGGCACCCGATGCACCACGAGACGTCGCAGGGCCCGATCCTGCCGCCGATGAACCCGGACGACGGCGGATACGACGGCGGCCACGGCGGCTACGGGCAGGACGGCTACGGGCCCCGGGGCGGCGGCAAGAGGGGCCGGGGCAAGGCACTGCTCTTCGTGGCGCTCGCGCTGATCGCGATCGTCGCGGGCGTGGTGTACGCGATCGACAAGGCCGGTGAGAAGAGCGGCGGTACGAACAAGCCGCCGGCGGTCACCGACTCGCCGTCCACGTCCCAGGAACCGTCGACTCCGTCGCAGGAGACGCCCTCGCAGGAGACCGAGGAGCCCGACACCTCCACGGGCGGCAACCAGCAGCCCTACACGCCCTCGTACAGGCCCACGTACAGGCCGTCGACGCCGGCCACGCCGACGGGCGAGCCGTCGGCCCCGCCGACGGACACGACCGACGGGGGCACGGACACCGAGGGCACGACGGAGGGCACGACCGAGGGGACCACGGAGGGCACCACCGAGGGGACCACCGAGGGAACCACGGACGGCAGCACCAACTCGGGTACGTCGCAGGGCAACACCAACACGGGCACGTCGCAGGGCAACACCAACACGGGCACGTCGCAGGGCACGACACTCGGGACGACCGCGGGCACCTGACCCGTCTGGTGAGACTCACCCCGTGAACGCGTCGCGTACCGCCTCGTACTCACGGGTCCACCACACCGCCAGGGCCGACGCCGCAGGAAACTGCGGGTCGGCCCTTCGGTCGTGGAGCTGGTAGCGCCAGCGCAGTATCCAGAAGTCGTTGAGCCGCTCCCACCACACCCGGTGCACCGCCGACGCCAGTTCAGCCCCGTCCGCGCCGGCCGCCCGCCGGTAGGCCCTCGCGTACGCCCGCACCTTCTCCAGGGCCAGCTCGCCCGCCGGCCGTACGAAGAAGATGGCGGCGGCCCTGACCGCCTCCTCCGCCCGCGGCTGGACGCCCAGGCGGTCCCAGTCGACGATCGCGGCCGGCTCGGCGCCGCGGTAGAGCAGGTTCAGCGGGTGGAAGTCGCCGTGCACCCAGCCGGCCGCCGCGGCGGCCGGGGGACGGCGATGGGCGTGCTCGGCGAGGAGCACCCGGCGTTCGAGCAGCCGGTGCTCGGCGAGCGCGTCGAAGCCGGTGCGGGGGTGGCCGGTGCGGGAGAGCCGGAGCAGCTCGTCGATGAGCCGGAAGGTGTCCTCGGGGCGCGCGCTCTCGTGCTCCGCGCCGGGCGGCGGCGACTCCATCACCTGCTCCAGACAGGTGTGGACGTGCCCGAGGAGCGCCCCCAGGCGCCTCGATCCACCGGTGGAGAGCTGGGCGCCATCGCGGTGGCGGCCGTCGATCCAGGGGTGCAGGGCGTAGCAGCGACCGCCGATGACGGCGACGGTACGGCCGGCGGAGTCGGCGAGCGGCGGGGCGACGGGCAGGCCGAGGGCGTGCAGGCGCTGGGTCGCGCGGTGCTGGCGGCTGATGGTGTCCCGGTCGGCGGTCGGGGCGTCGAGGTGCTGCTTGAGAAAGTAGGCGCCGCGGGTGGTGGCGAGGCGGTAGCCGCGGTTGAGGAGGCCCTGGGTGACGGGTTGGCAGGAGAGCGGCTCACCGGCCTCGTGGTAGCGGCGGAGCAGGGCGCCGACGGGCGGAGCGAGCGTTTCAGATGAGCGCGGCACTCCCCATATGTTAGATCACGCTACGTGGTGGAGATGTCGCTCCATGGTGTAGTCCAGCTCGTGCACGGTCACGAACCGGGGCTCGATGCGCATGTAGATCGGGTCGAAGGGCTCGCCGTCCACGATCTGCGGGGCGGCGCCGAAGGACGCCAGCTGCTCCTCGGTCGGCTCGACGACCTCGGCGGTGCCGGTGAACTGCACGGACCAGAGGTTCTCGGCGCCCGAGTTGAAGTTGTCCGCGCCGTAGGCGACGACGCTGCCGGCGCAGGCCCGGTGGTAGCCGAGGCCCCGGTGCATCCGGATCAGGACGCCGCCGTCGTCCACGATGTGCCGGGCTGGTGCGACGAACGGCATCGCGCGCATGCTCGTCGCCACCCGCCCGTACGACACGCGGTTCAGCAGCTCGATGGCGCGGATCTCCTCGGTGGACATGGCTTCCACTCTCTGCCACCGCCTCGGTGCGGGAACAGGGGCCCCCGCCCCGGTCGGGCCGGGACGTAGGTCCCGAATCCCCACCGCCGGTCCGGGCCGGTCCGTGCGGGTGACCCGGGTCGGCGGGAGGGTGTCAGTGGCGCTCCGCCTGCAGCCTGGCCACGTACGCGGCGGCCTGCGAGCGCCGCTCCATGCCGAGCTTCGACAGCAGGCTGGAGACGTAGTTCTTGATGGTCTTCTCCGCCAGGTGGAGCCGCTCGCCGATGGCCCGGTTCGTCAGGCCCTCGCCGATCAGGTCCAGGATCTTGCGCTCCTGCTCCGTCAGGTTGGCGAGCTTGTCGTCACCCTTCGGATTGTTCCCGTCGCGTAGCCGTTCCAGGACACGGGCGGTCGCGACCGGATCGAGCAGGGATTTGCCGGCCGCCACGTCGCGAACGGCCGACAGCAGTTCATTGCCGCGGATGGCCTTGAGGACATATCCCGAGGCCCCGGCCATGATCGCGTCGAAGAGCGCCTCGTCGTCGGCGTACGAGGTGAGCATCAGGCACTTGATGTTCTCGTTCTGCGAACGGACCTCGCGGCAGACCTCGACGCCGCTGCCGTCCGGGAGCCGGACGTCGAGCACGGCCACATCGGGCCGGGTCGCGGGGATCCTGACCAGCGCATCCGCCGCCGTACCGGCCTCGCCGACCACTTCGATGTCGTCCTCCACGGAGAGCAGCTCGTGGACGCCGCGCCGGACGACTTCGTGGTCGTCCAACAGAAATACCCGGATTTTTCCATCTTCGCGCACGGAGCCAGTCTCACATATTGGCTCTTCCCGCGCCCGGGGTGCCCGGGATAACGTGCCGGTGTTCCGGCGGCCTGCGAGGCTGTTGGCAGTGCGCTGACCAGCTGTGTTCCCGCATTTCTCGATTTACTTGGAAATCCAAGCAAAATCGCAGGTCAAATGGGGTTTCGCAGGAATGCGACGCACTGGGTAACGTGCCTATGACAGGGCGCTCGCCGGGGCACCTGTCACGCCCGACCCCGGCCGAGTCGCACCCACCCCGTGCGCGGGCACGGACAAGGCGAGCCGCACTGGCCTACCCGGCAACCCCGGGGGCCGGACCGACGGAGGAGCACGCACGTGACCGTGGAAAGCACTGCCGCGCGCAAGACGACGCGACGCAGCAGCGGCACCAAGCGCACCGCTAGCGCGAGCGTCAAGAAGAGCCAGGCCACCGAGCCCGAGCTCGTTCAGCTGCTGACGCCCGAAGGGGAGCGCGTCCAGCACCCCGATTACGACATCGACCTGAGCGCCGACGAGCTTCGCGGCCTCTACCGGGACATGGTCCTGAGCCGCCGCTTCGACGCCGAGGCCACCGCCCTTCAGCGCCAGGGCGAGCTGGGCCTGTGGGCCTCGCTGCTCGGCCAGGAGGCTGCCCAGATCGGCTCCGGCCGCGCCCTGCGCGACGACGACTACGTGTTCCCCACTTACCGTGAGCACGCCGTCGCATGGTGCCGCGGGGTCGACCCCACCAACCTGCTCGGCATGTTCCGAGGTGTGAACAACGGCGGCTGGGACCCCAACACCAACAATTTCCACCTGTACACGATCGTCCTCGGCTCGCAGACCCTGCACGCCACCGGCTACGCCATGGGCATCACCAGGGACGGCGCGGACTCCGCCGTGATCGCGTACTTCGGCGACGGCGCGTCCAGCCAGGGCGACGTCAACGAGTCGTTCGTCTTCTCCGCGGTCTACAACGCCCCGGTCGTGTTCTTCTGCCAGAACAACCAGTGGGCCATCTCCGAGCCCATCGAGAAGCAGACCCGCGTCCCGCTCTACCAGCGCGCGCAGGGCTTCGGCTTCCCCGGCGTCCGCGTCGACGGAAACGACGTCCTCGCGTGCCTGGCCGTGACCCGGTCCGCGCTGGAGCGCGCCCGCCGTGGCGAGGGCCCGACGCTCATCGAGGCGTACACCTACCGGATGGCCGCCCACACCACCTCCGACGACCCGACCCGCTACCGCCGGGACGCGGAGCGCGAGGAGTGGGAGGCCAAGGACCCGATCCAGCGCCTCAAGACGTACATGGAGAACGAGGGCCACGCCGACGCGGCCTTCTTCGAGGAGCTGGAGAGCGAGAGCGAGGCGCTCGGCAAGCACGTCCGCGAGGTCGTCCGCGCCATGCCCGTCCCGGAGCACATGGCGATCTTCGACAACGTGTACGCGGACGGGCACGCGCTCGTCGACGAGGAGCGCGCGCAGTTCGCCGCCTACCAGGCGTCCTTCGAGGGCGGAGAGGCCGAGTAATCATGGCTGTTCAGAAGCTTCCCCTTGCGAAGGCGCTCAACGAGTCGCTGCGCAAGGCCCTGGAGACCGACCCCAAGGTCCTCGTCATGGGCCTGGACGTCGGCAAGCTCGGCGGTGTCTTCCGGATCACCGACGGACTGCAGAAGGACTTCGGCGAGGACCGGGTCATCGACACCCCGCTGGCCGAGTCCGGCATCGTCGGCACCGCGATCGGTCTCGCGCTGCGCGGCTACCGGCCTGTCGTGGAGATCCAGTTCGACGGCTTCGTCTTCCCGGCGTACGACCAGATCGTGTCCCAGCTGGCGAAGATGCGGGCCCGTTCGCTCGGCACGGTGAAGATGCCGATCGTCATCCGCATCCCCTACGGCGGTGGCATCGGCGCCGTCGAGCACCACTCCGAGTCCCCCGAGACGCTCTTCGCGCACGTCGCGGGCCTGAAGGTGGTCACCCCGGCGAACTCCTCCGACGCCTACTGGATGCTCCAGCAGGCGATCCAGAGCGACGACCCGGTCATCTTCTTCGAGCCCAAGCGCCGCTACTGGGACAAGGGCGAGGTCAACACCGAGGCCATCCCGGGCGAGCTGCACAAGGCGCGCGTGGCCCTCGAGGGCAGCGACCTCACGCTCGCCGCGTACGGCCCGATGGTGAAGACCTGCCTGGAGGTGGCCGCTGCCGCCGCCGAGGAGGGCAAGTCGGTGGAGGTCCTGGACCTGCGCTCGATCTCCCCGCTCGACTTCGACACCATCCAGACCTCGGTCGAGAAGACCCGCCGCCTGGTCGTGGTCCACGAGGCCCCGGTGTTCTTCGGCTCCGGCGCGGAGATCGCCGCCCGGATCACCGAGCGCTGCTTCTACCACCTGGAGGCCCCCGTCCTGCGGGTCGGCGGCTACCACGCGCCGTATCCGCCGGCGCGCCTGGAGGAGGAGTACCTGCCGGGCCTGGACCGCGTGCTCGACGCCGTCGACCGCTCGCTGGCGTACTGAGGAGAGCATCGTGACGATCCGCGAATTCAAGATGCCCGACGTGGGCGAGGGCCTCACCGAGGCCGAGATCCTCAAGTGGTACGTCCAGCCCGGTGACACCGTCGCCGACGGGCAGGTCGTCTGCGAGGTCGAGACGGCGAAGGCTGCCGTCGAGCTGCCGAGCCCCTTCGACGGAGTGGTCCACGAGCTGCTCTTCCCCGAGGGGACGACGGTCGACGTCGGCCAGGTGATCATCTCGGTCAACGTGGGCGGGGACGCTCCGGCGGAGGCTCCGGCCGCTCCGGCCGCCGCGCCGGCGCCCGCAGCACCCGTCCCCGCGGCGGAGGAGTCCGAGCCGCAGGGCCGCCAGCCGGTCCTCGTCGGTTACGGCGTCGCCGCGACCTCCACCAAGCGCCGTCCGCGCAAGGGGGCCACGGCGGGCTCCGCCGCGGTGCCCGAGCAGGCCGCCGCCGCGATCCAGGGCGAGCTCAACGGGCACGGCGGTGTTGCCACAGCCACCCGGCCGCTGGCCAAGCCGCCGGTGCGCAAGCTCGCCAAGGACCTCGGCGTCGACCTCGCCACGGTCACCCCGACCGGCCCGGACGGGATCATCACCCGCGAGGACGTCCACGCGGCCGCCGCTCCGGCGGTCGAGGCCCCGGCCCCCGTGGTCGAGGCGCCCGCGCCCGTCTCCGCACCCGCCGTCGTCCCGGCCCCCGCCGTGTCGGCGGACGCCCGGGAGACCCGTATCCCCATCAAGGGCGTACGGAAGGCCACGGCGGCGGCGATGGTCGGCTCGGCCTTCACCGCCCCGCACGTGACCGAGTTCGTCACCTTCGACATCACGCGCACGATGAAGCTGGTCGAGGAGCTCAAGTCCGACAAGGACATGGCGGGCCTTCGGGTCAATCCGCTCCTCCTCATCGCCAAGGCCGTCCTGGTCGCCGCCAAGCGGAACCCGGACATCAATACGGCCTGGGACGAGGCGAACCAGGAGATCGTGCTCAAGCACTACGTCAACCTGGGCATCGCCGCGGCCACCCCGCGCGGTCTGATCGTGCCGAACATCAAGGACGCGCACGCCCAGACCCTTCCGGAGCTGTCGAAGTCCCTGAGCGAGCTGGTCGCCACCGCCCGCGAGGGCAAGACCACCCCGGCTGCGATGCAGGGCGGCACGTTCACCATCACCAACGTCGGCGTCTTCGGCGTCGACACCGGTACGCCCATCCTCAACCCGGGCGAGTCCGCGATCCTCGCGGTCGGCGCGATCAAGCTCCAGCCGTGGGTCCACAAGGGCAAGGTGAAGCCGCGTCAGGTCACCACGCTGGCTCTGTCGTTCGACCACCGTCTGGTCGACGGCGAGCTCGGCTCCAAGTTCCTGGCGGATGTCGCCGCGATCCTGGAGCAGCCGAAGCGACTCATCACCTGGTCGTAACGGACCGAGCGCACTGCGTTGTTTCACGTGAAACGCCCGACCGGGCTCCCCGGTCGGGCGTTTCGCTTCTTCGGGTGAGACCTACTGGAACGCGGCGACGTAGCGCTGTGCCCAGTCGGCGAAGGTGCGGGGCGCACGGCCCAGGACCTGCTCGACGTGCGGGCTCACCTGCTGCTCGGCGGGGTTGGGCTCGCCGAGGATGGTCAGAGTCGTCTCGACCACGGGCTCGGGCATGAAGTGCAGCATCTGCGCCCGGGCCTCCTCCCGGGTCTGCTCCACGAACCGGACCGGCTCGCCCAGTGCGTCGGAGATCGCCTCGGCCCGCTCCCGGGGCGTGCTGAGGGCGGGGCCGGTCAGCTCATGGATCCGCCCGCCGTGGCCGTCCTCTCGCAGCGCCGCGGCACCGACCTCGGCGATGTCGTCCGGGTCGATGACCGGCAGGCCGGTGTCGGCGAACGGCGCGGCGATCTCCCGGTGGGCGCGGACCGACTCGACCCAGGCGAAGGCGTTGGAGGCGAAGCCGCCGGGCCGCAGGATCGTCCACTCCAGTCCCGACTCCCGGACGGCGTCCTCGATGGCGCGTCCCGTGTCCCCGTGCGAGGCCGACTCCGGCCGCGTCGCGACGCCCTGGGAGGACAGCAGGACGACCCGGCGGATCGAGCCGGCCTTCGCGGCGTCGAGGATGGCGTGCGCGTTCAGCCGGTACGCGCTGGGTCCGCCGCTCTGCAGGAACAGCGCGTCGGCACCGTCGAAGACGGGCCGCAGACTCTCGGCCTCGATCAGATCCGACCGCATGTGCCGGACGCCCGGCGGCACGTCCGTCTCCGAGATCCCCCGGGACGTCGCGGTCACGTCCTCCCCGGCCGCCGCGAGAACGCGTACGAGCGATCGGCCGACGTTACCCGTCGCCCCCGTCACAACGATCATCGTGAACTCCCCTGTCGTTCCGCTTGGTTGACGTCGGGGACGCTAACAGCCTCGGTATAGTAGGTACCTAGAGGAAAGCGACTATGCCCGAGGGGGCGCGCATGGCTGCCGAGACGATGCCGACCGCTTCGGCGGACACCGACCCGGAGCTCGCCTGCCCGGTCGCTCCCGTGGTGGACATCGTGTTCAGCCGATGGACCACGCCGATCCTGTGGACCCTCAACGCCCGCGGCCGGCAACGGTTCGTGGAGCTGGAGCGTGCGATCGGCAGGATCACGCCGAAGGTGCTGACCCAGCGGCTGCGCCAGCTGGAGCGCGACGGCCTGGTCGTCCGTACGTACCACCCGGAGGTGCCGCCCCGGGTCGAGTACGAGATCAGCGAACTCGGCCGCAGCCTCGCCCCGCTCTTCGCCCACCTGGCCGAATGGGCCGCCGACAACCTGGAGAAGGTCGACGAGGCCCGCCAGGTCTACGACGCGGATCCGGCCCGCTAGAGCCCGCCCGCGCCCCGCCCCGTCCGTATCGCGGACGGGGCTGCCTGTTGTACCTCTGTTGTATCTAAGCTGTGCGCATGGCATCCGCACCCCCAGCAGCCGACCGTGTCTACATGCACGTCAAGCAGGCCGTCCTCGAGCGTCGTTACGAGGGCGGCACCCTCCTCACCGAGGGCGAACTCGCCCAGGCCGTGGGGGTCTCCCGCACCCCGGTGCGGGAGGCGCTGCTCAAGCTGGAGATGGAAGGGCTGCTCAAGCTCTACCCCAAGAAGGGCGCCCTGGTCCTTGCCGTCTCCGCCCAGGAGATCGCCGATGTCGTCGAGACCAGGCTGCTCGTCGAGGAGTTCGCCGTCCGCCGCGCCGTGCCCGCGCCGGCCGCGCTCATCGAGCGGCTCGAAGAGCTCCTGGAGGAGCAGAAGCGGCGCGCCGAGGCAGGGGACCTCGCCGAGGTCGCCGTCACCGACCGCTGCTTCCACGCCGAGATCGTCAAGCACGCCGGCAACCAGATCCTCGCCCGCCTCTACGACCAGCTGCGCGACCGCCAGCTGCGGATGGGCGTGGCCGTGATGCAGTCCCAGCCCGACCGCATCACCAAGAACATCACCGAGCACGCCGAGATCCTGGAGCGGATCCGCGCGGGTGACGTCGAGGGCGCGGCCCACTGCGTCCGACAGCACCTGAGTTGGGTCAAGGTCCTGGTCCGGGGTGAGGAGCGGTGAGCGGACGGGGCTTCGGATCGGCCGTCACCCTGCCCGGTGACCCTCCCGGCGGCAGGCGCGCCGCCCTCGTCTGGGGCGTCGGCGTCGCCGTCTACTTCGTCGCCGTCATCTTCCGTACGTCGCTCGGCGTCGCCGGCCTCGACGCCGCCGACCGCTTCGACGTCAACGCCTCCGCGCTCTCCACCTTCTCCATCCTCCAGCTCCTCGTCTACGCCGGGATGCAGATACCCGTCGGCCTCATGGTCGACCGGCTCGGCACCAAGAAGGTCCTGACGCTCGGAGTGGTGCTCTTCACCGTCGGCCAGCTGGGGTTCGCGCTCTCCCCCTCGTACGGCATGGCACTGGCCTCCCGCGCGCTGCTCGGCTGCGGAGACGCCATGACGTTCATCAGCGTGCTGCGGCTCGGCAGCCGCTGGTTCCCCGCCCGGCGCGGCCCGCTCATCGGTCAGGTGGCCGCGCTGTTCGGCATGGCGGGCAATCTCGTCTCCACCATCGTCATCGCCCGTGCCCTGCACGGCGTGGGCTGGACGACGACCTTCGTCGGCAGTTCGATCGCGGGCGTCGTCGTCCTCGTCCTGCTGCTGCTCTTCCTCAAGGACCACCCCGAAGGCCACGAGCCCCCGCCCGCCGACCACACCGGTGCCGCGTTCGTCCGCCGCCAGATCGTCGAGTCCTGGCGGGAGCCCGGCACCCGGCTCGGCATGTGGGTGCACTTCACCACCCAGTTCCCCGCCATGGTGTTCCTGCTGCTGTGGGGCCTGCCGTTCCTGGTCGAGGACCAGGGGCTGTCGCGGGGGGTCGCCGGCGAGCTGCTGACGCTCGTCGTGCTCTCCAACATGGTGGTGGGGCTCGCGTACGGGCAGATCATCGCCCGGCACCACGCGGCGAGGGCCCCGCTCGCCCTCGGTACGGTCGCGTCGACCGCGCTGCTGTGGGCCGCCACTCTCGCCCACCCGGGCGACGCGGCCCCGATGTGGCTGCTGATCACCCTCTGCGCGGTCCTCGGTGCCTGCGGGCCCGCCTCGATGATCGGTTTCGACTTCTCCCGCCCGGCGAATCCGCCGGAGCGTCAGGGAACGGCCTCGGGAATCGTCAACATGGGCGGCTTCACCGCCTCGATGACGACGCTGCTCGCGGTCGGCGTCCTCCTCGACGCGACCGGTGACAACTACCGGATCGCCTTCTCCTCCGTCTTCGTGCTGGAGGCGCTGGGCGTCGTCCAGATCCTGCGACTGAAGGCCCGGTCGGCCCGCAGGGAGAAGGAACGCCTCGTCGCCAGCCGCGTCGAGGCGGTGCACGTACCGGTGTAGCCGTACGCGCCCCGGTCGTACCCGTCTCAGCCGTCCGTCGGCGGCGCAGGTACCCGGCCCGGTCGTACCCGCCCCGGCCGCGGCACGCGTCACCGCGCCCGAGGTGGGGCTACCGCGGCGTCACCACGAAGTTGTCCAGGATCGCCCGCGCCAGGTCGAGGTCGCCCTCGGTCTTGATCCGGTCGGCCACATCGGCCGGCCGGACACGGCCGCAGGCCATACGGACGTACGTCTCCCAGTCCAGCGCCAGCGTCACGAGCGGCCCCAGGGACGGCGCCCCGTCTATCGTCCCGCGGCCGTCCGCGTCGACCCGTACCGTCCGCAGGAACTCGACCGGCCCGTGCACGTCGAAGACGATCGCCGAACTCGTCGGCGCTCCCGCGTCCTTGGCGACCACCTTCGGCAGCGCCTCCAGGAGGACGTCACGGGTGACAAGGGCGGCGGGGGAGTCCAGGTTGCCCGGCCGGCCGAGCGTGGTGCGCAGGTCCTGCTCGTGCACCCAGACGTCGAACGCGCGCGTCCGGTAGCCCAGTTCCAGCGTCTGCTCGGCGCCGAGCGGCGCGCGGATCAGATGGTCGGGCTGCCGGTTCTCGTTGCGCAGCTGGCGGGCGCGGCGGATGAGGATGTACTCCAGCTCCGAGGTCATCTCGGGGCCGGTGTGGTGCCGCCGCACATCGACCTGCATCTCCATGTAACGGGCGAACTCACTGCGCACGTGGTAGAGGTCGCGGGGCAGCGAGTGGATGGGGCGCGGGTCCCCGAGCATCTCGCACTCCATGCCGATCACATGGGACACGATGTCGCGCACCGACCAGCCCGGGCACGGTGTGGCGCGGTTCCATTCGCCTTCCACGAGCGGCTGAACCAGCTCGGATATCGCTTCGATGGAGTGGGTCCAGGCGTCGGCGTAGGTCTGAAGGCTGGGATGGACGGTCACGGGACCCCTCGGCGGTTCTGCGGTGCGCGGGCTGAAAACAAGACTGCGTGGGAGGCTCGGACGCTAAGTTACGCTGCCCGAAGGCACCCCGGCAGTGCTTTCGTGTGACGATCGTAGGCCCGTGTTGACGGCTCGAATGCCAGGACGGTGGTAGTGTGCGCGCCTCGCTGATCCAGATCGCAGTAGACCCGGACGAATCGGTCGAATCTCGCCGGGCGCGGGTGGCCGGTCTCGTACGGGAGGAGCGCGGCGCCGCGGACCTCGTCGTCCTGCCGGAGCTGTGGCCGATGGGGGCGTTCGCGTACGAGTCCTTCGCGGCGGAGTCCGAGCCGCTGAACGGTCCGACGTACGAGGCGATGGCGGCGGCGGCCCGGGACGCGTCGGTCTGGCTGCATGCCGGATCGATCGTCGAGGCGGCCGGCGGAGCGCTCTTCAACACCTCGCTGGTCTTCACTCCGAAGGGTGAGCTCGCCGCGAGCTACCGCAAGATCCACCGCTTCGGCTTCGACAAGGGCGAGGCCGTGATGATGGCGGCGGGCGACGAGCTGGTGACGGTCGCGCTGCCGGAGCTGACGGTGGGCGTGGGCACGTGCTACGACCTCCGCTTCCCGGAGCTGTTCCGCGGCCTCGTGGACGCGGGCGCCCAGGCCTTCGTCGTCCCGGCGGGCTGGCCGGCCCGCCGCCGCGCCCACTGGACCCTGCTCGCCCAGGCGCGGGCGGTGGAGAACCAGGCGTACATGCTGGCCTGCGGCACGGCGGGCACGCACGCGGGCGTGGAACAGGCGGGGCACTCGATCGTGGTGGACCCGTGGGGCGAGGTCCTCGCGGAAGCGGGCCCGGACGAGGAGACCCTGCGCGTGGAGCTCGACCCGACGAAGGTGACGACGACGAGGGAACAGTTCCCGGCCCTGAAGGACCGCGTACTGGGCGTGGCAAGGCCGGCTCGCGACGCCTGACGGCGGGTCACGGGCCTGACCGGCCGAAGGGCCGACCGCGGGCCGGCCGACGGGATGAGATGTCCGGCTCCGGCCAAGGCGCCTGACGGGCCCGGCCTGACCGCAGGCCATGCGCCTTACGGGCAAGCCGCCTGAAAACCGGTCAGCGCGTCTGACTGGCTGCCGTCCGGCAGGCGAGAGAGCGGCATCGGCGGCGGACCAATGCGGCGGGATTGGTTCTGGGCCTGCGGGCTCCGCCCCGCTTCACTGGCGCCATGAGCGACGACACCGGAGCCCTCCGTCCCGACACCCTCGCCGTCCACCCGCCGCAGCCGGATGTCACCGGCAGCAACCCGATGAGCGTCCCCCTGTACCAGGGGCACATCTTCTCCTTCGACACCGCCGACGCGATGGCGGACGCCTTCCACGCGCCCGGCACCTTCCTCTACAACCGCTTCGGGAACCCCACCGTCCGCGCTCTCGAGGACGCAGTGGCCCGCCTGGAGGGCGGGGCGGCGGGGCTCTCGTACGCCTCCGGCATGGGCGCGATCAACGGCGTCCTGCTCGCCCTGCTCTCCGCCGGCGGCCATGTCGTCGCCCAGCGCTGCCTCTACGGCGGAACGTACGCGGTCCTCACCGACCTCGCCGAACGCTGGGGCGTCGAGGTCACCTACGTCTCCGGGACGGACCCGGAGGAGGTACGCCGTGCCCTGCGGCCCGAGACCCGCCTGCTGTACCTGGAGACCATCGCCAACCCGACCACCCGCGTCGGCGACCTGCCCGCCCTGATCGCCGTCGCCGCCGAGGCCGGCGTGCCGAGCGCCGTGGACAACACCTTTGCCTCGCCGCTGCTGTTCCGGCCGATCGAGCACGGCGCGGACATCGTCATCCACTCCGCGACCAAGTACCTCGCCGGGCACGCGGACGTCCTCGGCGGCATCGCGGTCTTCAAGGACCCCGAGCTGTACGGCAGGGTCCGTCACTACGCGGTCGAGCTGGGTGCGTCGACCGACCCCTTCGCCGCCTGGCTGACCCTGCGCGGCCTGCAGACGCTGCCGCTGCGGATCGAGCGGCAGTGCGCGAGCGCCCTCGACCTGGCCGGCCGGCTCGCGGCGCACCCCGCGGTCTCGACGGCGCTCCATCCGGCGCTCGCCGGACACCCCGACGAGGCCGTCGCCCGGCGGCTGCTGCCGAAGGGCGGCGGCGGGGTGATCTCCTTCGACCTCGCGGGCGGCCGGGAGGCGGGCCGCGCCTTCGTCGGGGCGGTGCGGCTGGCCTCGCTGAGCCCCTCGCTCGGCGATGTGAAGACCCTGGTCATGCACCCGGCCTCCACCTCGCACCGGCAGCTGGACGCGGCGGCCCTGGAAGCGGTGGGGATCGGCCCCGGGACGGTACGGGTGTCGGTCGGCATCGAGCACGTCGAAGACCTGTGGGCGGACCTGGAGCAGGCCCTGGAGGTGGCGGCGAAGGCGGTCTAGTACGGCCGAGGTCTCGTGCCGTCCGGGTCAGCCCTCCAGCCCCGCTCCACCATCCCGCCCCCCTCCACCATCCCGTTCCGGCTCAGCCCTCCCGTTCCCGCTCCGCCATCCGGATCACGCACACGGCGACCGCGATCAGCAGCGCCGCGTCGGTGTCCTCACGGACGACGTTCACGGCGTACGTGTCCCGGACGCGGAACCACTGCCGGGAGATGTGGGCGAGGAGTTCACCGTCGTACTCGACGGTGAACTCCCGGTCCAGGATCCGGCCGCTGACGTCGAGCTCGGTGCCCTCGACCAGCGTGACCCGGAAGTGGTTGCGGAGCAGCGAGAGCCGCTTCCTGCGGATCGTGGCGAGCGGGCGGTCGTCCCGCTCGATCGTCATCGCGTCCCGCAGGCTGAACATCTTCTGCCGCAGGGTGACCAGGACCTGCCCGAGCGGATCCTTCAGCTCCAGGGTGTCGCGCAACCGCAGCGCCTTGCCGTCGACGAGGAAGGCGTGCCGCCCGCTCTCGTCCTCGATCCAGTAGTCGTCGCCGATGGCGAAGATTTTGTCCCGTACGAGGTATTTCATGACGTCAGGGCTTCCCCGCCGGGTCCCGGTTCACGCAACCACGGGGCAGACCCGACCAGGACCGGACCGCGCCGCTCCCCTGCGCCCACAGGCCCTTGTCCGTAGGCGCCCCGACCGTCGCTCACCGGCACCGGCCCCGTCGTACGCATGCGTGTGACCCGGTCTTCACACCCGGATGGCAAGCTTGAAGCATGAACGATGCCGCCCCGGCGCCCACCCCCGCGCCCGCGACCCGCCGTGCCCGTGTCCGTGCCCCCGAGCTGATCGGCAAGGGCGGATGGATCAACACCGGCGGGAAGGAACTGAACCTCGCCGACCTCCGGGGTCGCGTGGTGATCCTGGATTTCTGGACATTTTGCTGCATCAACTGCCTGCACGTTCTCGACGAGCTCCGTGAGCTGGAGGAGAAGCACCGCGACACCCTCGTGATCGTCGGTGTCCACTCCCCCAAGTTCGTCCACGAGGCCGAGCACCAGGCCGTCGTCGACGCCGTCGAGCGGTACGAGGTCCACCACCCCGTCCTCGACGACCCCGAGCTCGCGACCTGGAAGCAGTACGCCGTACGCGCCTGGCCGACGCTCGTCGTCATCGATCCCGAGGGGTACGTCGTCGCCCAGCACGCGGGTGAGGGGCACGCCAACGCCATCCGGACGCTCGTCGAGGAGCTGGAGGCCGAGCACGCGGCCAAGGGGACGCTGCGGCGCGGGGACGGGCTGTACGTGCCGCCGGAGCCCGTCGCGACCGATCTGCGCTTCCCCGGCAAGGCCGTCCTGCTGCCCTCCGGGAACTTCCTGGTCTCCGACACCACCCGCCACCAGCTCGTCGAGCTGGCGCCGGACGGGGAGACCGTCGTGCGGCGGATCGGGGACGGCGACTTCCGCGAGCCGCAGGGGCTCACCGTGCTCCCCGACGGCACGGTCGTCGTCGCCGACACCGTGAACCACGCGCTGCGCGCCTACGACCCCGAGAGCGGCGCGATCGAGCTGCTCGCCGGCACCGGGAAGCAGTGGTGGCAGGGGTCGCCCACCTCGGGCCCCGCCCTGGAGGTCGACCTCTCCTCGCCGTGGGACGTCGCCTGGTGGCAGGGCAAGGTGTGGATCGCCATGGCCGGTGTCCACCAGCTGTGGACCTACGACCCCGCCACGAGGACGGTCGAGGTCGCCGCCGGTACGACCAACGAAGGGCTCGTCGACGGGCCGGCCGCCGAGGCCTGGTTCGCGCAGCCGTCCGGGCTCGCCGCCACCGAGGACCGGCTCTGGATCGCCGACTCGGAGACCAGCGCCCTGCGCTGGGTCGACACCGACGGCGCCGTCCACACCGCCGTCGGCACCGGCCTCTTCGACTTCGGCCACCGCGACGGCGACGCCGCCCAGGCACTCCTCCAGCACCCGCTGGGCGTGACCGCCCTCCCCGACGGATCGGTCGCCGTCAGCGACACGTACAACCACGCCCTGCGCCGCTTCGACCCGGCGACGGGCGAGGTGACGACCCTCGCCGCCGACCTGCGCGAGCCGAGCGACGCCGTGCTCGTCGGGGACGAGATCGTCGTCGTCGAGTCGGCGCGGCACCGGCTGACGCGTCTGCGGCTGCCCGAGGAGGCCGTCCAGGTCGAGGCGGTCGCCCACCGCACGCAGCGCGAGGCCACCGAGGTGGCGCCCGGCCGGCTCCGGCTCGACGTCGTCTTCCAGGCACCGACCGGGCAGAAGCTGGACGAGCGCTACGGCCCCTCCACCCGGCTCCTCGTCTCCTCGACCCCGCCCGAGCTGCTGCTCGGCGGCGAGGGCACGGGCACGGACCTCTTCCGGGAGCTGGACCTCAACCCGGAGATCACGGAGGGCGTGCTGCACGTGTCGGCGATGGCGGCGTCCTGCGACGACGACCCGGCCAACGAGTACCCGGCCTGTCACGTCCACCAGCAGGACTGGGGCGTTCCGGTGAAGGTGACGGCGGAGGGCGCGCAGCGGCTCCCGCTCATCCTGGCCGGGATGGACGCCTGAGCGACGCCTGACGAGTGACGCCCGTCGGACACGACCCGGTCGTGTCCGGCAGGCGTCGGTCGGCCACGGTGCCGACGGACCCCAGGTGCCCGCGGGCCCGTGGTCCTAACGCACGAACCCCTGGTTCCTGGAAGCGCGCCCCGCCGCCCCGTCCAGGCAGCCCTCCACCCACGCCCCGGGGTCGTGGACGGCCCGGTCGCCGCCCATGCCCCGTCGCTCCATCGCCGCGCACTCGCCGGTGAGGAGGGCCCGGGTCCGCTCCCCGTCGACGTCGGCCTGGCGGATTCGGACGGCCTGGAGATAACCGCCTTCGTAGGCGATGTCCGTGCCCCAGGGCGGGCGTTCGTCGTACCTGGCGATTCCGTAGCCCGCCACGGCCGTGCCGATCAGCACGGCCGTGGCGACGCAGGCGATGAACTTCCCCCGGGGAGGGCCCTCGTGACGATCCATGAGGTCGACGGTGTCAGGAGGGGCCTTTCCCGGATGTTTCGTCGGACGACGAGGACGGCGGGGTGTCCGGCGGCCCGAACGTCCGGGGCACGGCGACCGGGCACCGGCCGCCCCGGAGTGCGGGGGCCGGGCCCGACGCCCGGCGTGCGGTCAGTAGCCGCCGTTGCGACGGTCCTCGTCCACGACCGTGGGGGCCGTCGGTGGGACGACGACCCGTCGGCGCCGCGCGATGCTGGTGAACGTGGCCAGACCGATGAGACCGACCGCCATCATGATCAGTCCCATCAGGTCGAGGTTGACGCCGTCGAGCTCCCAGTCCGTGGCGAACGTGAGGATCGCGCCCACGGCTATGAGGATGATGCAGCCTCCCAGGCCCATGAATCCCGCCTCCTAGTGGGGTGGTCAGGATCGCGTACCCGGGTCCTGGGCGGCTATCCCTCCAGGAACGCCACGAGCGCGTTCGCGAGCAGGTACGGGTCCTTCGCGCCGCACAGTTCGCGGGCGCTGTGCATGGACAGGATCGCGACGCCGATGTCGACGGTCGTGATGCCGTGGCGCGCGGCGGTGATGGGGCCGATCGTCGTGCCGCACGGCATCTCGTTGTTCGACACGAACGTCTGCCACGGCACGCCGGCCTTCTCGCAGGCCGCGGCGAACACCGCGCGGCCGCTGCCATCGGTGGCGTAGCGCTGGTTGACGTTGACCTTGAGGATCGGGCCGCCGTTGGCGCGCGGGTGGTGCGTCGGGTCGTGGCGCTCCGCGTAGTTGGGGTGGACGGCGTGGCCGGTGTCGGAGGAGAGGCAGACCGTGCCGGCGAAGGCGCGGGCCTTGTCCTCGTACGCTCCGCCGCGAGCGAAGACCGAACGCTCCAGGACCGAGCCGAGCAGCGGGCCCTGCGCGCCGGTGTCGGACTCGGAGCCGTTCTCCTCGTGGTCGAAGGCGGCGAGGACCGGGATGTACGCGAGGTCGGTGCGCGCGGACACGGCGGCGAGCGCGGCCACGCCCGCGTGGACCGAGATCAGGTTGTCCATGCGGGGGCCGGCGACGAGTTCGCGGTCGCGGCCGAGGTAGGAGGGGGCCTCGACGGAGTGGACCATCAGGTCCCAGCCGGCCACGTCCTCGGCGTCGACCCCGGCCTCCTCGGCCACGAAGGAGATCAGGTCGCCCTCGTGGACCTCGCCGAGGCCCCAGATGGGCTGCATGTGGCGCTGCCGGTCGAGCTTGAGGCCGTCGTTGGCCTGGCGGTCGAGGTGGATGGCGAGCTGCGGGACGCGCAGCACGGCGCGGTCCACGTTCACCAGGTGGTGGCTGCCGTCGCGCAGGGTGAGGCGGCCGGCGAGGCCGAGGTCGCGGTCGAGCCAGGTGTTGAGCAGCGTCCCGCCGTACGTCTCGACGGCCACCTGCCGCCAGCCCTGGGCGCCCATGTCGGGCTGCGGCTTGACCCGCAGGTTGGGGGAGTCGGTGTGGGCGCCGACGATCCGGTACGGGGTGTGGGCGTCGGCGCCCTCGGGCACGTACCAGGCGATGAGCGCGCCGCCGCGGATGACGTACTTCCCGCCGGCGGAGGCGTCCCAGGCCGCGGTCTCCTCGACCTGCCGGAAGCCTGCCTTCTCCAGTCGCTCGGCGGCGTTCGCCACGGCGTGGTACGGCGAAGGGGACGCCGCCAGGAAGGTCATGAGGTCGTCGGTGTGGCCGCGGTCGAAGCGGGCGGTGCTCGTCATGGGGTTCACCTTACGCACGCGCCGGAATGCGAGAACGGTGCCCCGAAAGACGGAACGGCCCACTCCCCTCCCCGGGAGCGAGCCGTTCGTCAGTGGACGGGGGCGCGTACTAGAACGCGGCCTCGTCCAGGTCCATCAGCGAGCCGTCGACGACCTCGGCGAGGGCACGCTCGGCGCTGACGCCCGGCAGGACGTTGGCGGCGAAGAACTTCGCGGCCGCGATCTTGCCGGTGTAGAACGCCTGGTCCTTGGCGGAGGCGCCGGCGGCCAGCTTCTCGGCGGCGACGGCCGCACCCTTGAGGAGCAGGTAGCCGACGACGACGTCACCGGAGGCCATCAGCAGGCGGGTGGTGTTGAGGCCGACCTTGTAGATGTTCTTGACGTCCTCGCCGGTGGCGGTGAGGTCGGTGAGCATCGCGCCGACGATGCCTTCCAGGTCCACGGCCGCCTTGGCGAGCGAGTCGCGGGCGCCGGCCAGCTCCTCGCCGCCGGTGCCGACCGCGAGGAACTTCTTGATCTCCTCGGCCAGCGCGTTCAGGGACGCGCCCTGGTCGCGGACGATCTTGCGGAAGAAGAAGTCCTGGCCCTGGATGGCCGTGGTGCCCTCGTAGAGGGTGTCGATCTTGGCGTCCCGGATGTACTGCTCGATCGGGTACTCCTGGAGGAAGCCGGAGCCGCCGAAGGTCTGGAGCGACTGCGCGAGCTGCTCGTAGCCCTTCTCGGAGCCGTAGCCCTTCACGATCGGCAGCAGCAGGTCGTTCAGGCCGATCTCGGCCTTCGCGTCCTCGCCGGCGGCCTCCTTGAGCTGGATCGCGTCCTGCACGGCGGCCGTGTAGAGCACGAGGGAGCGCATGCCCTCGGCGTACGCCTTCTGCGTCATCAGCGAGCGGCGGACGTCGGGGTGGTGCGTGATGGTGACCTTGGGCGCGGCCTTGTCCATGAAGTTCGCCAGGTCGGTGCCCTGGACGCGCTCCTTGGCGTACTCCAGGGCGTTGAGGTAGCCCGTGGAGAGGGTGGAGATCGCCTTCGTGCCGACCATCATGCGGGCGAACTCGATGATGAGGAACATCTGGCGGATGCCGTCGTGCTTGTCGCCGATCAGCCAGCCCTTGGCGGGGTGCTGGTCGCCGAAGGTCATCTCGCACGTGTTGGAGGCCTTGAGGCCCATCTTGTGCTCGACGTTCGTGGCGTAGACGCCGTTGCGCTCGCCCAGCTCGCCGGTCTCCCAGTCGAAGTGGTACTTCGGCACGAGGAAGAGGGAGAGGCCCTTGGTGCCCGGGCCGTGGCCCTCGGGGCGGGCGAGGACGTAGTGGAGGATGTTCTCCTCCATGTCGTGCTCACCGGAGGTGATGAAGCGCTTCACGCCCTCGATGTGCCAGGAGCCGTCCTCCTGCTTGACCGCCTTCGTGCGGCCGGCGCCGACGTCCGAACCGGCGTCCGGCTCGGTGAGGACCATGGTGGAGCCCCACTGGCGCTCGACGGCGATCTGCGCGACCTTCTTCTGCGCCTCGTTGCCCTCGTTGAAGAGGATGCCGGCGAAGGCCGGGCCGGAGGAGTACATCCACACGGCCGGGTTCGCGCCGAGGATCAGCTCCGCGTAGGCCCAGATCAGGGAGCGCGGGGAGGTGGTGCCGCCGATCTCCTCGGGCAGGCCGAGGCGCCAGTACTCGGAGTCCATGAAGGCCTTGTAGGACTTCTTGAAGCTAGCCGGGACCGGGGCGGTGTTCGTCTCGGGGTCGAAGACCGGCGGGTTGCGGTCGGCGTCGGCGAAGGACTCGGCCAGCTCGTTCTCGGAGAGGCGGGTCAGCTCCTCCAGAACGCTCTTGGCGGTCTCGACGTCCATCTCCTCGAACGGACCGGTGCCGTACACCTTGTCGCGCCCGAGCACCTCGAAGAGGTTGAACTCGATGTCGCGGAGATTCGACTTGTAGTGCCCCATGGCGACGGCTCCGTAAGGATCGGGGAGGCGGATGTCCTGGAATGCGCGCGTGCTCGCACTACCGGTGAGTAGCCCACGCTTCTCTACGATGATGCTACCCACCGGTAATAAGAGCAACCCCTCTCGGGCCATCTGTGACGCGAGCCGCAGAAAACGGGCCCCCGGGAGTGTGCGCTCCGTCTCGGCCGACCCGATCCGCTCTGCGCGCCGCGCCCGCTCGCTAGGCTGGGGGCCATGTACGGCTACGACCAGAATCAGGGCGCCCAGCAGCAGTACGCCCCGCCGCCGCAGCAGCCCATGCCGGGCGCTGCGCAGGGCGGGATGCCGGGTGGGATGCAGGGCGGGTACGGGCAGCAGCCTCCCCTGTACCCCGAGCCGTCACCGCCGTCGCTCGCCGACGCCGTACGGGCCTTCACGACCGGTTCCCTGGCCGCCGAGGACTTCCAGCAGATCTTCGCGACCTCGAAGGTCTACTGCCCGCGCGGGGACAACCCCGGCTTCCTCGCCCTGCACAACACCCAGCAGCCGGTCATCCCGATGTTCTCCTCGCTGAAGGAGCTGCGCCGGTACGCCGGCAAGGAGTCGAAGTACTTCGTGATCACCGGCGCCGAGGTGATCGACCTGCTCCCGACCGGCTACGGCTTCGTCCTCGACATGGAGGGCGACCACCGGATGGTCTTCGACGCGAAGGCCGTGGAGCAGATGGTCGACTTCGCGATGCGGCGGATGTACGGCTGACGCACGCTGGAGAAGTGGGAGAACGCCCGGGAGGAATTCCTCCCGGGCGTTCCGCGTTCCGGGTGGCAGGAAGTTCATCGTTCAACTAAACTGGTCGCACAAGGAGGTCCCGCCATGCCCGCTGTGACTGTCGAGAACCCGCTCACCCTGCCGCGCGTCGCCGCCCCGGCCGACGCCGTCTCCCGCCCCGTGCTCGCCGTGACCACGGCCCCGTCCGGTTTCGAGGGCGAGGGTTTCCCGGTGCGCCGCGCGTTCGCCGGGATCAACTACCAGTACCTCGACCCGTTCATCATGATGGACCAGATGGGGGAGGTGGAGTACGCCCCCGGTGAGCCCAAGGGCACCCCGTGGCACCCCCACCGCGGCTTCGAGACCGTCACGTACGTCATCGACGGAACCTTCGACCACCAGGACTCCAACGGCGGTGGCGGCACGATCACCAACGGCGACACACAGTGGATGACCGCCGGCTCCGGACTCCTCCACATCGAGGCCCCGCCGGAGTCCCTCGTCGTGAGCGGCGGCCTCTTCCACGGGCTCCAGCTGTGGGTGAACCTGCCCGCCTCCGACAAGATGATGGCCCCGCGCTACCAGGACATCCGCGGCGGCCAGGTGCAGCTGCTGACCTCCCCCGACGGCGGCGCGCTGCTCCGCGTCATCGCCGGAGACCTCGAAGGGCATGCGGGTCCGGGCATCACGCACACTCCGATCACGATGATCCACGCGACGATCCGGCCGGGCGCCGAGGTGACCCTGCCGTGGCGCGAGGACTTCAACGGACTCGTGTACGTCCTGGCCGGGCGCGGCTCCGCCGGTGCGGAGCGACGGCCGGTCCACATGGGCCAGACCGCCGTCTTCGGCAAGGGCGGCGCGCTGACGGTCCGGGCCGACGAGAAGCAGGACGGGCACACGCCCGACCTGGAGGTCGTCGTCCTCGGCGGACAGCCCATCCGCGAACCGATGGCCCACTACGGCCCGTTCGTGATGAACACCCAGGCCGAGCTTCGCCAGGCGTTCGAGGACTTCCAGGCGGGCCGCCTCGGCACGATCCCGGCGGTGCATGGGATGGGCGAGTAGCGGAGGACGGTCCGGATTCGGGTACGGGTCCGGGTCCGGCGGGTCCGGTAGGAGATCGGGTCCGGGGTTCGGTCTGGGTCCGGGGTCCGGTTCGGTCCGGGTTCGGTCTGGGTCCGGTTCGGTCCGGGTTCGGTACGAGGTCGGGTTCGGTACGAGATCGGGTCGGGTTCGGGTTCGGTACGGCGCTGGGCGAGGTGCCTGGCCCCGTACCCGTCCCCGTACGCGTACCCGTGCGAACTCTGACGGGGCGTCACTCGTCCGGGTCCGTAGCGCAGGACGACACGCCGGGCGTCGTGGTCCGGTGGACGGGTGCAGACGCCGAGTCCCCGTCCCCTCCTCCCCGAGGTCGCCCGCCGGGTCGCCGCCTGGTGCGTCGTCATGCTGCTCGTCGCGGGGGTCGCCGCCGTCGCCATCTGGCTGTGCGTGGTGTTCCAGACGGCCGTCTCGCCCGTCCTGCTCGCGATCCTCGGCACCGCGCTCCTCGGGCCGCTCTACCGGCGCCTGCTGCGGATGAAGATGCGGAAGTCGCTCGCCGCCGGGCTCACGGTCCTCGCCGTCCTCGCCTTCGTCGGCGGCGCCACCTACATCGTCGTCGTCGCCCTCATCGAGACCGGCGACCAGATCATCGCCTCGCTGCGGCAGGCCGCCGTCGACATCGCCGACCATCTGGGCGCGGCGGGGACCTCGATCGACGACCTCGCCAAGAACGCGAAGGCGCTGCTGGAGAAGTTCGGCGGGACCGCCGCCTCCGGGGTGATCTCGGGGCTGAGCGTCGTCGGCCAGGTGGCAGCCATGGCCGTCCTCGCCCTGCTGCTGATCTTCTTCTTCCTCAGGGACTCCGACAAGGCCGCCGGGGCCCTGCGCTCGCTCGCCCCCCGCTCGACCGGCGACACGATCGAGGCCATGGGGCGCCGCGCCTTCGAGGCCGTCGAGGGGTTCATGCGCGGCACGACCATCGTGGCCCTCGTCGACGCCGTCCTCATCACGGCCGGGCTGCTGATCCTTCAGGTGCCCGGCGCCGTCGGGCTCGGCGCGCTCGTCTTCGTCACGGCCTACATCCCGTACCTCGGCGCGTTCCTGTCGGGGGCCGTCGCCGTCCTCGTCGCCCTCGCCGACCGCGGCTTCGTCATCGCGCTGTGGGTCCTCGGGGTCGTGCTGGCCGTCCAGGTCATCGAGGGCAACGTCCTCCAGCCCGCGATCCAGAGCCGGACCGTACAGATGCACCCGGCCGTCGTCATGCTCGCCATCACGGCCGGGGCGTCCGTCGCCGGAATCCTGGGCATGTTGCTGGCCGTGCCGGTGACGGCCGCCGCCTTCGGGGTGATCGGCGAGCTGCGCAGCCGGTACGGGACCCCCGACGCGGGCGCTCGGGGCGACGGCGCCCCGGCCGGGGAGTGACGCCGGCGGTCAGGTCGCGGCAGGGATGCCGCCCGGCTCGAAGGACGCCAGCATCTGCTCGAGCGCCGCCTGGTCCGGGCCCACGAACGGGTCGCTGTCCGGGGCCATCGTGATCGTCTCGATCATCATGTCGGTCATCCGCACCGCGGGCGGCAGATGCGTCGACAGCACGATCTCAGGATTCATGTCGCGCAGCGGCTGCACGGTCGCGCGGTACTTCTCCCGGTCCACGATGTGCACCCACGGGCTGTCCACGGTCGCCCACAGCAGCTGCGCCTGCCGAAGCTCCTCGGGCTTGAGGTCGTTCGCATGCCCGCTCTCGGCGAGCTCCGCGGTCGGCATCGGGCCGCCGAAGCAGTCGGAGCTGAAGCAGATCCGGGTCTTCTCGTCGTAGAAGCCGACCGTGGCGGGGTTGTCGAAGAGCGGTGGCTTGAAGGCGCGCAACATGCGGTCGCCGACGTCGAGGGACTGGCCGGGGTTGAGGAAGTAGACGCGGTCCATCGGCAGCGGGCGCTCGGTGGTCATGATCCCGGCGCCGATGAAGGTGGTCACGACCTTCGCCTTCGGCGCGGCCACGAGCAGGTCGAAGATGCCGCCGGTGTGATCGCGGTCGGGGTGGGTGAGCCAGATCCAGCGGACGTCGGCGGGGTCCATGACGGAGCCGAGGGCGCCGACGAAGTTCCGGTCGGCGAGGGAGAGACCGGTGTCGACGACGACCGGTTCCTTGGCCGTGAGGACGTACGCGCTGGCGGGGATGTGGCCGATCCCCGGGACTTCGAGACTGTCGGCCAGGACGGTGGTGTCGCTGCCGACCTTGTGGGTGTCCATGACAAACTCCGTGGTCCCCCCGGCGACGGCGGTACGTCACCAGTCTCCCGCGCAGCCCCGCCCCGCGCGCGCGGGGCGGGGCTGCGGCGCCCGCCCCCACGCGCGCGTGCACCCCGCCTGCCATCGCCCCCGCGCTACCCCTTCTGCGGCTCGGTCAGTTCGAACCAGATCGACTTGCCCTCGCCCCGCGGGTCCACGCCCCACGCCTCCGCCAGCATCTCCATCAGGACCAGGCCGCGCCCCGACGACGCCATCTCGCCCGGATGGCGCTTGTGCGGGAGTTCGTCGCTCGCGTCCGAGACCTCCACCCGCATCCGGCGGCCGACCCCGTCGCAGGTCACCGCCGCCACGATCAGGGCGTCGCCGTCCGTGTGGATGAGGACGTTGGTGACCATCTCCGAGACCATCAGGACCGCCGAGTCGACCTGGTCCTCGTCCGACCAGTCGTGCAGCAGCTGGCGTACGTGCTGGCGGGCCGCCGCGATCCGTTCCGGTTCCGCCTGGGCGACCGTCATCATCGTGCGGCGCGGCGCCTCGCGGACGGCCGGGCCCTGGCGGGACAAAAGCAGGACCGCGATGTCGTCCTCGCGCCGGTCGGCGAGCGGCCCGGTGGTGTGGTGGGAGCCGGGGCCGTGGACCGCCTCGACGAGGCTGTCGGCCAGGTCCTCCAGGGAGTCGCCCTCGTGCCCTTCGAGCAGCGCGCGGATACGTTCCCAGCCGCTGTCCAGGTCATGGCCGCCGGTCTCCAGGAGCCCGTCGGTGCACATCATCAGGGTCTCGCCCGGTTCCAAGGTGAACCGGGTGGTGGGGTAGTCGGTGTCCGGGTCGATGCCGAGCGGAAGCCCGCCGGCCGTGGGCCGCAGGAGAACCGTTCCGTCGGTCATCCGCACCGCCGGGTCGGGGTGCCCGGCCCGCGCGATGTCCACGACGCCGGTGACGGGGTCGATCTCCATGTAGAGACAGGTCGCGAAGCGGGGCCCGCCGTTGTGCGCGCCCCGGTCACTGCCCTCCCCGCCGAGCTCGATCCCCCCGAGCTCGATCCCCCCGATCCCGACGCCCCCGTTCCCGAAGCCCACGGCGCCGTCCACACCTCGGCCCGCGACGCCCCCGTCCCCGTCGCCGTCCGTGATCCCGTACAGGAAGCGCGAGGCGCGGGAGAGGACGGCGTCCGGCCGGTGGCCCTCGGAGGCGTACGCCCGCAGCGCGATCCGGAGCTGGCCCATCAGTCCGGCGGCGCGGACGTCGTGGCCCTGGACGTCACCGATGACGAGCGCGATACGGCCGCCGGGAAGCTGGATCAAGTCGTACCAGTCGCCGCCGACCTGGAGCCCGCCGCCGGTGGGGACGTACCGCGCGGCGACGTGCAGCCCCGGGATGCCGGGGCCGAGCACCGGCATCATCGTGCGCTGCAGTCCGAGCGAAAGCTCCCGCTCGGACTCCGCGACCCCGGCCCGGGCGAGGGCCTGGGCCAGCATTCGCGCGACCGTGGTGAGCACGGACCGCTCGTCGGGGGTGAAGGCGACCTGGTGCTTGAAGGCGGCCATCCACGCGCCCATGGTGCGCCCGGCCACGATGAGCGGCAGGTACGCCCACGACTGCCGGCCGAAGCGCTGCGCGAGCGGCCAGGTCACCGGGAAGCGCCGCAGGTACTCGTCCGGCGACGGCAGATAGATCGCCCGCCCGGTCCGTACGACCTCGGCCGCCGGATAGTCGGTGTCCACCGACATCGAGGTGAAGGGGCCCTCGTCGCCCGCGTTGTGCCCGTGATGGCCGATGATCGTGAGCCGTTCGCCGGCGACCCCGAAGACGGCGAGTCCGTCGGGCGAGAAGCCCGGCATGGAGAGCGAGGCGGCGACCCGCAGCACCTCGGCGGTCGACCTGGCCTCGGCCAGCGCCCGCCCCGCGTCGAGCAGGAACGCCTCGCGCGAGCGGCGCCAGTCACCGGTGATGGGCGTACGGGCGGCGGTGCCGGGCTGGGGTTCGGCGACTTCCTGGAGGGTGCCGACGAGCTGGTAGTCGCCGGCCTCGACGAGCGGCTTGGACCTGCTCCGTACGGTACGGATCACCCGTCCGTGACCGTCCATGATCCGCAGCCGGGCCTCGGCGAGCGTCCCCTCCGCCACGGCGAGGTTCACGACCCCGTCGATCTCGTTCCAGTCGACGGGATGAAAGCGGGAGCGTACGGCCGCTTCCGTGAGCTGGGCCGGTTCGGCGGGCAGCCCGAGGAGCCGGGCCGCCTCGGCGTCGAGCGTGACCATCCCGGACGCGTTGTCCCAGCGCCATATGCCGGTCGCGATCGCGGCCAGGACGTCCTCGGTGCGCATTGCCCCACTTTATGAATATCGGACTGCTGGTCGCCACTGAGAGTATTCGAAGGTCGATCTCGGGTCGCCCGGTACCCTTGACGGGCCTGGATATGTCCAGGCATTCCATCGATCCCAGAAGACTGGATGAACGACGATGCATCGGTACAGGTCCCACACCTGCGGCGAGCTCCGCGCCTCTGACGTCGGCACCGACGTCCGGCTGAGCGGCTGGCTGCACAATCGGCGCGACCTGGGCGGCATCCTCTTCATCGATCTGCGCGACCACTACGGCATCACGCAGCTCGTCGCCCGGCCCGGCACCGCCGCGGCCGAGGTCCTCGACAAGCTGACGAAGGAGACCGTGGTCCGCGTCGACGGCAAGGTCGTCTCGCGTGGCGCGGAGAACGTCAACGCGGAGCTCGCCACCGGCGAGATCGAGATCGAGGCCGCCGAGGTCGAGGTCCTGGGCGCGGCGAAGCAGATCCCGTTCACCATCAACGCCGACGACGGCGTGAACGAGGAGCGGCGCCTGGAGTACCGCTTCCTCGACCTGCGTCGCGAGCGCATGCACCGCAACATCATGCTGCGCTCCGCCGTCATCGCCTCCATCCGCTCCAAGATGGTGGCCCTCGGCTTCAACGAGATGGCGACCCCGATCCTCGCCGCGACCTCCCCCGAGGGCGCCCGCGACTTCGTCGTCCCGTCCCGTCTCAACCCGGGCAAGTTCTACGCGCTGCCGCAGGCGCCGCAGCAGTTCAAGCAGCTGCTGATGATCTCCGGCTTCGACCGCTACTTCCAGATCGCGCCGTGCTTCCGCGACGAGGACGCCCGCGCCGACCGTTCGCCGGGCGAGTTCTACCAGCTCGACGTCGAGATGAGCTTCGTCGAGCAGGAGGACGTCTTCCAGCCGATCGAGAAGCTCATGACCGAGCTCTTCGAGGAGTTCGGCGGCGGACGTCACGTCACCTCCCCGTTCCCGCGGATCCCGTTCCGCGAGTCGATGCTCAAGTACGGCAACGACAAGCCCGACCTGCGTACGGCCCTCGAACTCGTCGACATCTCCGACGTCTTCGAGAACTCCGAGTTCAAGGCCTTCGCCGGCAAGCACGTGCGTGCGCTCGCGGTGCCGAACACGGGTGACCAGCCGCGCAAGTTCTTCGACCAGCTCGGCGACTTCGCCGTCTCCCTCGGCGCCAAGGGCCTGGCCTGGGTCCGTGTCGGCGAGGGCAACGCCCTGACCGGCCCGATCGCCAAGTTCCTCACCGAGGAGAACGTCAAGGTCCTGACCGAGCGCCTCGGTCTGGAGCCCGGCCACGCGATCTTCTTCGGCGCGGGCGAGTTCGACGAGGTCTCCAAGATCATGGGCCCGGTCCGGGTCGAGGCCGCCAAGCGCGCCGGCCAGTTCGAGGAGAACGTCTTCCGCTTCGCCTGGATCGTCGACTTCCCGATGTACGAGCGGGACGAGGAGACCGGCAAGATCGACTTCTCGCACAACCCGTTCTCCATGCCGCAGGGCGGCCTGGAGGCCCTGGAGACCCAGGACCCGCTGGACGTCCTCGGCTGGCAGTACGACATCGTCTGCAACGGCATCGAGCTGTCCTCGGGCGCGATCCGGAACCACGAGCCCGAGATCATGTTCAAGGCCTTCGAGATCGCGGGCTACTCGCGCGAGACGGTCGAGCACGAGTTCGCGGGCATGCTCCGCGCCTTCGAGTACGGCGCCCCGCCGCACGGCGGCATCGCCCCGGGCGTGGACCGCATCGTGATGCTCCTGGCCGACGAGCCGAACATCCGCGAGACGATCGCCTTCCCGCTGAACGGCAACGCCCAGGACCTCCTGATGGGGGCCCCGACGGAACTGGACGAGGCCCGCCTGCGCGAGCTGAACATCCAGCTCCGCAAGCCGGTGGAGTCGAAGGTCGTGGAGAAGCCCACCGACGCCCGCCCGATCACGGACGCGGTCCACCCGGACGCGGCGCGGTAGTCACCGGCGTTCTGCAGACGAAGGGCCCGGAATCCACGCGGATTCCGGGCCCTTCGGCGTACGCACAGGAACTCACAGCTGCCGCCCATGCCCCTGACAGCGGGGCTTCCTAGGGTCCTCGGCCATGAGCGAGAACGCGAAGCACAAGAGGACCATGACGCGGCGCCGGATGCTCGTCGCGGGCGGCGGCGTGGTGGTCGCGGCCGGGATCGGCGCCGGGGCGGTCGCGACGGCGTCGGCCGGCTCGTCGGGCAAGGGCTCGTCCGGGAAGGGCACGGCGGGTGAGGCGTGTTACCGGCTGACCTCGGAGACCACCGAAGGCCCGTACTACATCGACGCGGACAAGATCCGCAAGGACATCACCGAGGACCGCGAGGGCATCCCGCTGACCGTGCGCCTGAAGGTGATCGACGCGGACACCTGCAAGCCGCTGCGGAACGCGGCCGTCGACATCTGGCACTGCGACGCGCTGGGGATCTACTCGGGGTACGAGAGCCTGAGCACGGGCGGTGGCGGCGGGGGCGGGACGCCTCCGACGGGTACGCCTCCCACGGACGCGCCGACGGGTACCCCCACGGGTACGCCTCCCAGCGGTGAGCCCGGCGGTGGTGGAGGTGGCGGCGGTGGCGGCCATGAGGAGCCCACGGACGACAAGCGCTACCTGCGCGGCACCCAACTCACCGACAAGCAGGGGTACGTGGAGTTCCGGACGGTCTTCCCCGGCTGGTACCGGGGCCGCTGCGTCCACATCCACACCAAGGTGCACGTCGGCGGGAAGATGACGTCGTCCGGCTACGAGGGCGGCCACACCTGCCACACGGGCCAGCTGTTCTTCGCCGAGTCCGCCGTCCTGGACTCGGCGAGGGTCGCCCCGTACTCCACGAGCACCACGGAACGCACGACCCTCGACGACGACACCATCTACCCGGGCAACGGCACGGAGGGCGGCCTGCTCGCCCTCAGGTACCCGAAGGGCAGGATCGCGAAGGGCGTCGTCGCCACCCTCACGATGGGCGTCGACCCGGACGAGACCCACACGGGCACGTCCTCCTGACCCCGTAGCCCGTCCACGAACAGGGCAGCGGCGAGCATCCGGCCGCTGCCCCGAGGGCGAGACCCGGCCACGTCTCACAACCATGCCCGCCCACGCCGGGCCCCTACCTGGGCGCCCGCTCACGCTGGGCTGTGAGCACGCTGTATCACCCACGGGGGTGACGGCCGAGGAAACGGCGGACGCCGAGCCTGGCATATGCCAGCCTCCCGGGCATGACGACTGCGACGGACCCGGACGTGAGCCGGGGCAAACACGTACCGTGGAAGGCGCCACCGATCCAGGAGGAGTCTGCCGTGAGCGTCCTGAGCCAGGAGGGGTTCGAAGAGCTCGCCCGTCTCGGCGAACGCGTGGACGAATCTCTGCGCCTTGAGTTCATCGACGGGAGGATCGAGGAGAAGGCTGTGCCGGACGGTGATCATGGGCGGATCATCGCCTGGCTGACTCGCCTGTGCATCCAGGCCGACGCCGGCTGGTGGCTCTACCCGGACCAGGGCCTCCGGATCGAGAAGTACCGCAAGGGCAACGCGCGCCCGGACGGTTGCCTCGTGCCGCTCGACGCCTTCGTCGGTCAGGGGGAATGGGCGAGCGCGGACGGGGTGCTGATGACGGTCGAGGTCACTTCGGGTGACTCCGACACCGGCCGGCGCGACCGCATCGAGAAGCCGCAGGCGTACGCAGAGACGGGCATCCCGGTCTACCTGCTGATCGACCGGACCGCGGGCGAGGTCAAGGTCCACTCCCAACCGGACGGCGAGCGCTACGAGATGGTGGTGACGGTCCCGTTCGGGAAGACGATCACGCTGCCGGAGCCGGTGAGCCTGGAACTGGACACCGAACCCCTGAAGGACTGGACGCACTGACCGAGGTGCCAGGTGCGAGGCCCTGGGGCAGGCGCCCGCAGTCTCCGGCACGGACACCAGGATGGAACCCCTGCGCAGCCCCGAGCCTGACGACGCACACACCTCCGTGGTCCTCTTCCTGCTCGACCGAGCAGCTCTGAAGCCTGCTGTCGGTCGGCATCAGTGTCACGGCTCGTCAGCACGGAGGAACGGATGCGTTCGGGTCAGGAGGGACGCAGACGCCGTGAAATCGAGGTGTGACCGGTCGCCTTCGACGGAAACATGGACGCTTCCGTCATCGCGTCGGCCCAGGGTGACCGCCGCATCGCGAGCGCTGGAGTCCCAGCCTGTGATTCGGAGTTCTTTCACACGCATGAACTTCAGATAGAACTCGACGGCGTTGTACGGCCGGCCTGTCCAGGCGTGAGGTGGAGACGAGGGGAGCACGGACGTCTCGAACCCCAAGGTGACGGAGGCGTCTCTCTCGTCGATCTGGACGTAGAACAGCTCGCATTCGTTCAGCCTGGGTGGCGCCGCGTAGGCGGCCGTGATCTCCTCTGCCGAGTCGACCATCAAGGTCCAGTCAGAGTCGCCCATAGAAGGTCTTTTCATCGGTTTCCGGAATGATTTCGTGGCGCAGGCTGTCGATCCTCCGAGAGAAGAGGTGACGGCCTCCGTCCGTGCCGTCGGCCGCGACCTTGAAGCCGCTCACATGTCCCACCAGGACGGACTCGTTGCTGGTGAAGCCGAGGTCCACCCCGGGACCTGTCACCCGTACCCGAATTCTCCGTTCCTCGCCCAGGGGCTGGGCATCGAGGGACGCGGAGTGTACGGGGGGTTGCCATTTCGCCAGGGAGAGGTCCGCCACCGCCAGGAATTGCAGGTGGCACTGGACGGTGTCGATGTCCGCGTCCTCCCACTCGGGAGGAAGCGCCGCCGGGAAGGTCGAAAGGTCCACCCGGAGGGTGACCGTGGGCCCCCGCCAGTCCACATTGATGGAGCGCAGACGGAATTCGTCGAGGGGCGGGACCTTTCCGTAGAGGGCTACGAGGCTCTCGGTATTCACCAGGGTCAGGCTATCGGTCATAGTAGTAGTGCGGCTCCGTGCCGGGTATCTGGCCATTGCGGGTGTCCTCAAACGGTCTCACATGAACGTGCGCCGGTTGGTACCCGGGTTCTCCGAACTTCTGATGGCCAAACCAGTGGTCCTGGAAGACGATGAGGTCCTGCCCATTGGGATGTTCGTATACCTCCTCCCGGTAGTAGATCGGCTCGTGGTTCTCGTTCAGCAGCTGCTTTGAACCCTGCCACTCCGGTGTCGTTGCGGGTGCGTAGTCGTTCACATCGATTGGTGTGGCGCCTTCAGGAATTCCTGCCTCCCTCAATGCCTTTGCCTTGGTCTGGGTCAGGTCGCGGCCGACCTTCGGCGGCGTGTCAGGGCACCCATCCGGAGCCAGTCCCAGCGGGTCGCTCCACGTGTGTGGGTTGTGGACGTACGTCGCCGGGTTCGGGGCCGGGGCCAGGCCCAGTGGGTCCTGGGTGAGGTAGCGGGCGGATTCCGGGTCGTAGTAGCGGAAGTAGTTGTAGTGGAGGCCCGACTCCGGGTCGAAGTACTGGCCCGGGAAGCGGAGCGGGGTGTAGGCCGTGGCCGACTTGTTCCATGTCGTCGTGCCCCAGAGAGTGGCCCGGGTGCGCCAGGCCACGTCGCCTGATTCGTCGACGAGTTCCGTCGGGGTGCCGATCAGGTCCGTGACGATGGCGAAGAAGCGCTCGTCGTCCGTGTCCGTGCGGCGTTCCGTCTGGGGCAGGGGGCGCAGGCCCGCGTGGTCCCAGGTGAGGGTGATGTCCTCGGCCGCCTGCTCGCACAGGGTGGCGCCGTCCCAGGTGAAGTGGACGGTCTCCGAAGGGGATCGCTTGGATATTCGGCGGCCCAGGGGGTCGTAGGCGTACCGCCACACTGTGCCGTCCGGTGTCGTCACCGACGTCAGGCGGTCCTCCGCGTCCCATGCGTAGCGCCAGGTGTCCGGCTTCCGCGACAGGCGGGTCTTCCGGCGCAGGACGATCCGGCCCTGGGCATCGTGTTCGTAGCGGACCGACCCCGCGTGGGTGATGCGGGTTCCCTGGTAGGCGCGCGTGCCCGTCGAGGAGTGGGCCGGGTGAGTGGGCGGCCAGGATGCCTTCGTCTGGTTGCCGGCCTCGTCGTACGCGTACCGCTCCGTCCAGTCGTTCGCATGGACGGCCGTGACGCGGCCCGCCGCGTCCAGGTCGAAGCGGCGGGGGCCGGAGAGGTCGTCCGTCATGCCGACGAGACCCCCGTCCGCGCGGTACGTGTACGCGCGGCGCTGCAGGCGGTGGCCCGATCCGCCGGTGACCTCCTGATCGGTGAGGCGGCCCATCGTGTCGAACGACGAGGTCAGGGCGGCGAAGTCGCCGATATGACGGGAGGTTTCACGGCCCAGGGCGTCATGGGCGAAGGCCAGTGCGCGGCCCGAGGAGGTCAGTTCCGTCCTGCGGCCCGCCGCGTCGTACGACCACGTGCTCACCGAACCGCTCGGGGTCGTCCGCTCCACCCGGCGGCCCACCTCGTCGTAAGCGAACGACATCGTCCGACCGTTCACCGTCTCCGATACCAGCCGGCCGTGGCGGTCGCGGAGACGGGTCAGTGTCGCTTCGGGAGCGGTCGCCGCCGCCAGTTCGTCGAAGATGTCGTACTCGTACGTCGTCACCAGGCCCGCCGCGTCCTTGCGGACGATCTGGCCGAGCTCGTTGTGCTCGAACCGGACGGTCTGCCCCAAGGCGTTCGTACGGGATGCCAGCCGACCCGCTCCGTCATAGCCGTACGTCAGCGTCCGGTCGTCGAAGTCCGTCTCCGCGGTCACTCGGCCTGCGGGGTCGTAGCGGTAGTCCCAGGTCAGTCCTTGAGGGTTCGTGACCTGGGTCAGCCGGAGAGCGGCGTCGTGGGCGAACGCGTAGCGGACCCCGTCCGGGCCCGTACGGGACCTCATCACGTCGAAGTCGCCGTACTCGAAGCTCGTCGTGGCACCCATCGCGTCCGTGTGGGTGAGGCAGTTGCCCTCGCCGTCGTACGTCCAGGACTCCGTCGTGCCGTCCGGGGCCGTACGACGCACCGGACGGCCCTCCACCGTCCACTCCAGATGCGTGACCGCGCCCAGCGGGTCCGTGATCCGGACCGTGCGACCGAAGGCGTCCCGTTCGTAGCGGGTGGTGGCGCCCAGGGGGTCGGTGACCTCCAGAGGCATGCCGGTGGGGTCGGTGCGTATGCGTGTGGTGGCGCCCAGCGGGTCCGTCACCGCGGTGAGCCCGCCCGCCGCGTCGTACGAGAACGCCGTCCGTGCTCCCGACGCCTCCGTCACCGACGTGCGGTTGCCGCGCTCGTCGAACGTCTGGCGGACCGTCGTGCCGTCCGGTCGCGTCACGCGGACAGGGAGGCCGAGCACGTCGTACTCGGTGGTCGTGACGCGGCCGTCCGGGCGCACCACCGCGACGAGACGGCCGTCTTCGTCGTACGAGAAGCGCCCGATGGAGCCCAGCGGGTCCGTGCGGGACAGCGGGCGCCCTCGGCCGTCCCTTTCGTAGCGGGTGACCGCCCCTGTCGGATCGGTCTCGGCGACTATCTGCCTGCGATCGTCCACCTCGTAGCGGGTGGTGCGCCCGAGGGCGTCCGTGATCGTCGTCAGGTCGTCGGCCCAGGTGTACCGGAAGGCCATGACTCCGTTCTGTCCGGCCTGGGAGACGCAGCGGTGCTGCTCGTCGTAGACGTAGTCGTAGCGGGAGTCGTTGGTGTCGGTCCAGGAAGTCATCCGGCCGTGCTCGTCGTAGCCGAAGCGCAGCGGGCGGGCGGAGGAGTGGGTCACGGAGGTCAGATGGCCGTCGGTGTAGCCGTATCGGAGGACCTCCTGCTCGCCGAGGTGCAGGGCGCACACACGGGAGCCGTCGGTCGTCAACTTCAGGTGGTAGCCACCGTGGTGGACGATCGAGGCCGGGGCGCCGGCCGCGTCGTACTCGAAGGTGATCCAGTTGCCGTTGCGGTCGTCGATCTGGGTGAGGAGGGCCAGGTGGGTGGAGTGCACGGCGAAGTGGAGGACGCGGCCGCTGTCCGGGTCCGTGACCGTGTACGTGTCGCCCTCGCGGTCCAGCGGCCAACGGCGGATGCCGTGCGTGGGCAGTACGGGCACGCCGGGAGCCGGGTGCGGGTATGCGAGGAGGCTGGTGTCGGCGCAGTGGAGGATGACCCCTTCGCTGTCGATCTCCAGGCGCTGGTCCAGCGTGCTCGCCCATGTCGGGCCGAACCAGCGGCCCGCACGGTAGGACGATTCGAAGGTGCGGGTGAGCACCAGTGGCAGGGTGCCCGGCAGGGTGACATCGGTCTGAGGCAGGATCACCCTCCCCGTCGCCATGTCGACGGGGTCGCCGCCTTCGCACTTCTCCCCGCCCGCTCGGCATGTGCCGTGCGGGTCCTCCGTGTGCCCCGTCCGGCCCTTGCCCTTGGGGTTGTTCGGGAGATCGGACACCCGCGTGATCGCCTTCGCGCCGCCGAGGCCCTTCGTTCCGAATGCCTCCGGTGCCAGTCGGCCCAAGAACTCGCTCGGGTCGCTCTTCAGCGACTCCCACGCGCCCTGCAGCGCCCGGTCGGGGTGGGCCCCTGTCGAGACGAGGCCGGACAGCGTCATGTTGACGCTCTCGTAGTACTCAGCCGGGTGCGTGCGGTTGTACGCATCGCGCGGGTCGATGGAACGGACGAAGTTCGTCAGGCCGACGACGCCCTTCACGGCGCCTCCGGCGAAGTGCAACCGCTCGGCGCCCGTGCCTATGGCGTAGTCCATCGCGTCGATCTTGAGCCGGTCCCCGAGCGATGGCTCGACCGGTGCGTGCACCAGAGCGGACGCGATCGCCTTCTTCGCCGTCTCCGCCGCCTCGTTCCGCTGGCGGCGCGCGTCGGTGAGGATCTCCTGGGCACGGGCCCGCTGGGCGTCGCCCGGGTCCGTCCCCGGGGCCGGGCAGGGCAGGGGATCGTCACCGTCGAGCGATGCCTCGTACTCGACGACCTTCTTGTCGTACGCGGCCTGTGCCGTCGTCGAGGACGCGTTTCCCTGCTTGTAGAGGGCGATCGCCTCCCGCGCCTTGCCCTGCGCCCAGGTCACCGTCGTCCCGTACGCCTCCAGGACGGCCGCGGCGGATCCGAAGGCGTCCGCCGCATGGAGCCAGCTCGTCGGCAGCGCTTGGAACTTCTCCTGGAACGCCTTCTGAGCCTCGCCCTTCCAGCGCCCGGATCCCTCCACGCCCTTCAGGCCGCGGCCGACGCTGTCGAACGCCGACTGGAAATCACGCAGGTTCTTCACCGTCGCGGTGATCTCGCCCGCGTTGCCGTGCACGAGCTCGTCCGGTTCCTCGGACTGCCCGAGCTGTGCCTCGCCGACCTCCGCCCCGAGCGAGGACGCGGTCCTGTCTCCCCAGTCCTCGACCGTGTCCGCGGCGCCTTCCGCACCCACGTAGTCCAGGCCGTCGCCGATGATGTCGGTGGCGCCGTCGATGCCCTCGCCGACCCACCGCTTGCCGCTGTCGAACAGTTCCCCCCACTCCGGCATCGTCAGCGCTCCCCCCAGTTCGGCTGCCGGGCTTGGTCGACGGCCGCTTGTGACGGGTCGATGCCCTCACGAAGCCGCTCGTCCATCGCCGCGCGCTGCTCGGGGTCGATGACGCCGGCATTGCCCATCGAGTCGAGCAGCCCGTCCTCGACGTCGTACACGGTGTCCCGCCAGTTCTGCTTCACATTGAGGTGCGCCCGCGCCATCGACTCCTGGCTGTAGTCGGCGTTGTCGGTCGGGCTCTGGTTCTTGATCTCGTCCCAAGTCTTCTGCTTGACCTCGTCCTCGGACAGATGCGGATTGCCGTTGACCGCGTTCGTCGCGATCTTGATCGTGTCCTTGACGTAGCGCTCCTGCTCGCCGTACGCGCCCGCCGACACCCCCAAAGCGGCCGTGAACACGTTCGCCTTCTGCATCATGTCGCGCACACCCCAGCCCCAGCGATCACAGAACGTCTCGAATTGCTCCGCGAGCCCCAGGTGCCCCAACTGCACACCGGACAGCGCGAGCGTGGAGAACCCACGACCGGTGACGGCCTGCTGGCCGACCGTCAGGTCCTTCAGTTCTCCGTGCGCCTTGTCGATGCCCTGTGCGATCAGTTCGAGCGCGCCCTCCGGCGCCGCCAGGTCCGGATCGGTTCCGCTCATGCCCCACCCCCGAGATCCACCACCGCCCCGGCCGGGACGATGCCCTCGACCGGCGGGAACACTGTTCCGTCGTCGCTGCCCGCGTCCAGTGCCACCCCGGCGGGTATGCCCAGCGCGACCGCCAGCTTCGGCACCAGCACGTCCAGCAGGCGGGCGCCGAGGATCGTGCGGTACTCCCACTCACGCGCCGCATCGCCCTGTGCCCGCGCGAATCGTGCCAGGCACTCCTGGTTCGAGAAGGCGCAGATCCAGCGCACCCCGCCGTGCTCGGCCGTCCATGGACTTCCGTATGGATCGATCGGCACCAGGACTGCCGTACGCCGGAATTCGCCCAGCAACACCGCGAAGTCAAGCCCTCTGTCGGGTTGGTCCTTCGGGTCGGGAGTCGCCCCCTGTGCCGCCTGCGTCGGCGATTCGGCGGTCAGATCCGACAGTCTCATGTGCCCTCCCCCGTTCACGCACACGTGTGCGATCGTCACACATTGTCGTTCCCGACTGCAATCGCGTTGGCCGGAAACGGCCGTGGCCGCCGCCCCCGGAAGGGGC